>JABFVJ010000467.1 GCA_013362835.1 Nonomuraea sp.
TCGGCGCAGGCTTCGACCTGGTGCCGGTAGACGGCGATGATGAGGTCGGCCCGCGTCGGGAAGTGGCGGTAGATCGTGGCCACGCCGACGCCCGCCCTGGCCGCGATGTCGCGCACCGGCGCCTCGACGCCCGAGGTCACGAAGACCGCCGCGGCCGCGTCGAGCAGCATCCTCTCGTTGCGCTGGGCGTCCGCCCGCTTGCGCTGGGCCGTACGCCCGTCGCTGTCGTTCACCGCGTCCTCTCCATGGTCGAACTTGCCAAGCGGAACCGGGTTCCGTATCGTTGGCGGAACACAGATCCGTTTATCCATTCTGCCATGGAGGCAACCCGTCATGCAGTACCGCACCTTGGGCCGCACCGGCGTGCAGGTCAGCTCGCTCGTGCTCGGCGCGATGAACTTCGGCGCGATCGGACGTACCGGCCAGGACGAGGCCACCGCCATCGTCGACGCGGCCCTCGAAGCCGGGATCAATTTCATCGACACCGCCGACATGTACGGCAATGGCGAGTCGGAGGAGATCGTCGGCAGGGCCATCGCCGGCCGCCGCGACGACATCGTGCTGGCCACGAAGGCGAACATGCCGATGGGCGAGGAGCGTAACCACCAGGGCAGCTCGCGCCGCTGGCTGGTCACCGAGCTCGACAACAGCCTGCGCCGCCTCGGCGTCGACCACGTCGACCTCTACCAGATCCACCGCTGGGACCCGGCGACCAGCGACGAGGAGACGCTGTCGGCCCTGACCGACCTGCAGCGCGCGGGCAAGATCCGCTACTTCGGCTCCTCGACCTTCCCGGCGTACCGGATCGTGCAGGCGCAGTGGGCCGCGCGGGAGCACCACCTGGGGCGTTACGTCACCGAGCAGCCCAGCTACTCCATCCTGCAGCGCGGCGTCGAGGCCCACGTGCTGCCCGCGACCGAGGAGTACGGGCTCGGCGTGCTGGTGTGGAGCCCGCTCGCCTCGGGCTGGCTGTCGGGCGCGGTCCGCGAGGGCAAGGAGGTCGCGACCCACCGCTCGCAGGTCCTGCCGCAGCGCTTCGACACCGCGCTCCCCCACAACCGGGCCCGGCTCGACGCGGTGGAGCGGCTGGCCAAGGTCGCCGACGAGGCCGGGCTGACGATGATCCAGCTCGCGCTCGGATTCGTGACCGCGCACCCGGCCGTGACCAGCGCGATCATCGGCCCGCGCACGCTGGACCACCTGCGCTCGCAGCTCGCCGCCGCCGACACGGTGCTCTCGGCCGACGTGCTCGACGCCGTCGACGAGATCGTCGCGCCCGGTGTCGACCTCGCGCCCGACGAGAAGTTCGACACCCCGCCCGCCCTGCTCGACCCGTCGCTCCGCCGCCGCTGAACCGGGCCCCGGCCGGGCCGGCGGGAATCATGCCCGATCCGGGAAGCTGTTAGGATACAACTGTATCCATACAGGAGATGGGGTCACCATGCGCATGCCCGACCAGCCGTCCGCCTTCACCGACGACTCCGCCCGTGACAAGTACTACGCCGTCTACGACCGGGTGCTCGGCGAGCTGTGGCCGGTGCCGGTGGACGCGTTCGACGTGGAGACCCGCGCCGGCACGGTGCGGATCCACCGGGCCGGGCCCGCCGAGGGGGATCCCGTCGTCCTCCTGGCCGGCGCCGGCGCGAACGCGCTGGCCTGGTACCGCTCCATCGAGCCGCTGGCGCGCACGCACCCGGTCCTCGCCGTCGACCCTCTCGGCGAGCCGGGCCGCTCGGTCCAGATCCGGCCGCTCACGACCGGCGCCGACATCGGCGGCTGGGTCACCGACGTCCTGGCCGCGGTCGGGGCCGAGCGCGCGCATGTGGCGGGATTCTCCGCCGGCGCCTGGGCCGCCATGGAGCAGCAGCTCGGCGAGGGCGGCCGAGTCGCCGCGCTGACGCTGGTGGACCCGGCCGGCTTCGCGCCGCTGCCCAGACGGTTCATCCGGTGGGCCCTCGCCGGCGCCCTCGTCTCCACGCTTCCCCGCGGGTTGCGACACCGCATGGCCGGCGTGGCAGGCAACGGCGTGCTGCGCGAGGACGGGCTGGTGCAGCTGATGCGGGCCGGCTGGTCCTTCCGCCGTCGGCTGCCCATGCCGCCCGGCTACACCGACGAGCAGCTACGCGAGGTGACCGTGCCCGTGCAGGTGCTGCTCGGCGCCCGCAGCGCGATGCTCGACGCGGAGGCGCTGGCCGCGCGGCTGGCCGGCGTCGTGCCGTCCTGGCGGGTGGAGATCGTACCGGGCACCGGACACGCGCTGTCCGTCGAAGCTCCGGACCTGGTCGCCGAGCGGATCCTCGCCTTTCCCGGCCAGGTACGGCCCACGACCACGAACAGGTAGGAACGGGCATGCCCCGACAGGTGGATCACGACGAGCGGCGGCGCCGGCTGGCCGAGGCGCTGCTGCGGATCGCCGGGACGCGCGGCCTGCAGGCGGTGTCGATGCGTGAGGTCGCCGCCGAGGCGGGGGTCTCGCTGCGCGTCGTCCAGTACTACTTCGCCAACAAGCAGGCCCTGCTGGAAACCGGCCTCGCCGAGCTGGGCGCCCGCATGGACCGCCGGGTCAAGCAGCGGGCCGCCGCCTCGGACGAGCTGACGCCGCGAGGCGTGTTCGCGGCCGTCCTCGGCACGATCGTGCCGTTCGACGAGCAGAGCAGACTGGACTCCATGGCCTGGACGGCCTACTACACCGCCGCACTCACCGACCCGGCGCTCGCCGCGGCCGGGGTCACCCTGCCCAACGCGCTGGAGGACTTCCTCACCGTACGGTTGACCGCCGCGCAGCGGGCCGGGGACGTCGCCCCGGATCGTGACCCGCGTACCGAGGTCGCGAGCCTGCTGGCCCTCGCCAACGGCCTGACCTCCAGCGTCCTCGCCGGGCAGCGCGGCTACGAGGCCGCCATCGAGATCGTCGGCTACCGCCTGGACCGCCTGTTCGGTCCGGCAGGGGCCTGACCCGTCAGGACCACGTGGCCGCGTCCGGGTCGACGCCTCGATCGCGGGCGTTGGCGTCGATGATGTCACGGAGCCAGACGGCGAGGCCCGGCTCGATCGCGTCGTAGTAGGCCGCGAAGCCGGGGTCGGCGGCGTGGTTCCTGCCCAGGCAGACGTGCATCGAAGGGGTGCAGTCGAAGTACGCGCCGATGGAGGCCCGGTGCCGTTCGGCCAGGGCGTTGGCTTCGGCGCTGCCCGGTCTGACGCCGGCGCGTTGGGCCGCCGCCAGGTCTCTTTCGAGCGTCGCGAGGTTGTCGGCGATCCGCTGCCAGTCCTCGGGGGTCATGCTCGCGGCGCGCTCGGCGTACTGCGCCCATTGGGCCGTGTCGCCCCAGCGGTCGCGTGCGGCCACGACCGATGACGGGTCCCAGCGCTCGCCGAAGATCGCGACCTGCTCCTCGGCGGAGAGCAGGATGCCGGCGCCGGCGGCCTCGATCATGCGATCGACCGCGTCGACCATGGCCCGCAGGTGGGAGATGCGTTCGAGGAGCTGGGCGCGCTGCTGTCTCAGCGGCACGGTCATGTCGGCCGTCGGAGCGTCGAGGAGGTCACCGATGTCGTCGAGGGGCAGGCCGAGCTCGCGGTAGACGAGCACCCGGTGCATGCGCGCGACGTCGGCCGCCGAGTAGAGCCGGTAGCCGCCGGTGGTCCGTCCGGACGGGCGGACGAGCCCGATCGCGTCCCAATGATGGAGGGTGCGGACGGTGACTCCCACGTGCGAGGCCGCGGCCCCGACGGTCAGCCCGCCGGGGCTCGCGGTGTCGTCCATCGTGCTGCCGGTCACGGCATCGAGTCTGGCATGCCGGGGGCAGGGCTCACTCCGCCGCCATCGAGAGGTCCCAGAACTCGGCGTAGCGGCCGCCGCGGCGCAGGAGCTCGTCATGGGTGCCCTCCTCGGCGATCCGGCCGCCGTCGAGGAAGACCACCCGGTCGGCGCGCTGGACGGTACGCATGCGATGGGCGACCGTCACCACCGTACGGCCCGCCATCAGGCGTTCGACGCCCTCGTGGACGGCCGCCTCGTTCACCGGGTCGAGCGCGGAGGTCACCTCGTCCAGCAGCACGACGGGCGCGTTCTTCAGCAGCGCCCTGGCGATCGAGACGCGCTGGCGTTCGCCGCCCGACAGCAGCGCGCCGCCCTCGCCGACGTTCGCCGACCACCCGCCGGGCAGCCGCTCGATCACCTCGTCCAGGCCCGCCGCGGTCGCGGCCAGACGGAGGTCGTCCGCGTCGGCGTCCGGCCGGCCGAGCCGGACGTTCTCCTCGATCGTGCCGTCGAAGAGGTAGACGTCCTGGAAGACGATGGCGATCCGGGACATCAGCGTCTCGGTGCCGATCGCGCGTACGTCCACCCCGCCCACCCGCACCGCGCCCGCGTCCACGTCGTGGAAGCGGGCGAGCAGCCGCAGCAGTGTGCTCTTGCCCGCGCCCGAGGGCCCGACGACGGCGAGCCGCTGTCCCTCGGGCACCGACAGCGACACGTCGTCGAAGATCGTGCGGTCGCCGTGCCGGAAGGTGACCGACTCCAGCTCCAGGTCGTGCCGGGCCGGCTCGATCGGTTCCGCGGCCTCCGGCAGCGGCTCGGTGCGCAGCACCGCGTCGAGCCGGTCCAGCTCGGCCCGCGCGCCCCGGATCTGGCTGCCGATGTCGGACAGCGACAGCAGCGGATCGGCGCAGCGCGCGGCGAGCACCAGGATCGTCAGCACCTCGGCCGCGCCGATGCCCCCGCCGAGCGCGAGATATGTGCCCAGCACCAGCAGCACGGTGAAGATCGTCTGCAC
The DNA here is from genome assembly GCA_013362835.1 of Nonomuraea sp. The sequence continues at coordinate 4,776 of JABFVJ010000467.1, forward strand.
CGTGAGCGTCAGGCCGACCGCTCCCGGCAGCGTCGCCAGCACGGTACGCCGGGAGGCGCGCTCGACGTCCCGCAGCGCGTCGTCG
>JABFVJ010000212.1 GCA_013362835.1 Nonomuraea sp.
GGACGAGCGCGTGCGCGACCGCCGCGACGGCCGCCGTCGTCACGAACACCAGCGCCACCGCCAGCAGGAAGATCGGCCGCCAGTTGGCCGCGAACTGCCGCCAGGACGTACGTCGCACCGCCGCGTACAGCAGGGGCGGAAGCAGCAACGGCAGCACGACGCCCGGCGGGATGTTCACGTTCGGCACGAACGGCAGGACCGCCAGCACGATGCCGAGCAACGTCATCAGCACCGGCGCGGGCAGCCCCAGCCGCTCACCGAGCGGGACCGTGATCAACGCGCCCAGCAGCACCAGCATGAGCAGCACGAACTGGTCCACGACGCCCCCCGGTGATCGTCGTCACCCAGCGTATGCGGGGGCGGCTCAGCGGTCGAGGACGTGCAGGGTGTGCGGGCTCGTGCCCAGCGGCGCAGGTCCGGCGGCCGTGCAGGCCACCACGTCGGCCACCCGCGCGCCGAACAGGTCGGGCACGTAGATGGCCGGTTCCAGGCAGAACGTCATGCCGGGCGCGAACACCGCCTCCTCGCCCGCGCGCGGCCCCTCCTCGTGGCCGAGGCCGACGCCCCTGCCGACGTGCTGGGCGGCGAAGCGGCCGTAGCCGCTGGCGTCGATCACCTCGTTCACCGTCCTCGCCAGCTCGGCGAACGAAACGGCGGGGCGCAGCGCCGACAGGGCCGCGCGGTGGGCGGCCAGCACCACCGAGTACATCGCCTCGAAGTCCTCCGGCGGCTCGGCGACGGCGAACACGCGGCCCGCCTCGGCGCAGTAGCCGTCCCAGCGCCCGCACACCGACACCAGCAGCGCGTCGCCCGGGTTGATCACGCGCTCGCCGGGCCGATGCGCCGGGCGCGCGGTGTGCTCGCCCGCCGACACCCGCAGCGACAGCACCTCCTCGCAGCCCGACTCCAGCGCCAGCAGCCGCAGCCGGCTCGCCATCGCCCGCTCGGTCGCGCCGAACCAGGCCAGCTCGCGCGCCCGCGCGAGCACTTCCTCGGACGCCGCGGCCGCCCGCGCCACCGCCGCCACCTCGTCGGGCTCCTTACGCAGCCGCAGCGGCGCCAGCACCGCCGAGGCCGGCACTAGCTCGGCCGCGATAGCCAGCCGGAACAGCTCGCGCGCCCGCATCTCCGGGTCCACGCCCACCCGCCGCGCCGAGGCCGGCACCAGCCCGGCCGGGTCGCGGGTCTCGACCACCGCGTCCCCGGTCACCACGAGGAACACGCCGTCCCCGTCGGGCGGACCGGCCAGGAACCGGTAGTCGGGCGAGGGCCGCAGCACCAGCACGTCGATGCCCTCCTGCGCCATCGACCGCCGTACGGCGGCCAGCCGCGCGGCCTGGCGGGGGTTCACGCCGGCTCGTGCAGCCAGCAGGCGACCGGCCCGAAGTCCGGCTCCCTCTCGCGGCACACCTCCATCACCAGCGGGCAACGCGGGCTGAACCGGCACCCGCCCGGCGGATCCGCCGGATCCGGTACGTCCCCGGCCAGCTCGGCGGGCAGCACGCCCATCCCGTCCGGCTTGGGAATGGCCCCGAGCAGCGCCCTGGTGTACGGATGCTTCGGATCGGCCCACACCTCGGCCGTGTTCCCCACCTCGACGATCTTGCCGAGGTACATGACGGCGATCCGGTCGGCGATGAGCCGCACGACCGACAGGTCGTGGCTGATGAACAGCAGCCCGGCCCCCGAGTCCACCGCGAGGTCGCGCATCAGCCGGGCCACCTGCGACTGCGCGGAGGCGTCCAGCGCCGAGATCGGCTCGTCGCCGATCAGCAGCCGGGGCCGGGCCGCCAGCGCCCTGGCGATCGCGATGCGCTGCCGCTGGCCGCCGGAGAACTCGTGCGGGTGCCGTCCGGCGAACTCGCGCGGCAGCCCCACCCGTTCCAGCAGGTCGGCGGGGTCGGACGCGGTGTCGTTCACGGTACGCAGCCCGTCGGCGATCTGGTCGCCGATCCGGCGGCGCGGGTTCAGCGACGCGTACGGGTCCTGGAACACCATCTGGATGCCGGTCAGCCGCCTGCGGCGCAGCCCGAGCGGCGTGACCGGCTGCCCCTCGAACCTGATCGACCCCTCGGTGACCGGGTTCAGCCCGCAGACCGCCCGCGCCAGGGTGGACTTGCCGCAGCCGGACTCGCCGACCAGCCCCACGACCTCGCCCGCGCCGACGGTCAGGCTCGCCCCCGCCACCGCCCGCACCACCGGACGCCCGGGGGAGCGGTGCTCGACGACCAGGTCTTCGATGTCCAGCATCAGCCCTCCACGTCAGGCAGGGAGTCCAGCAGGGAACGGGTGTAGGGGTGCTCGGGGTCGCGCAGCACCCGGCCGCGCGGCCCGGACTCCACGACCAGGCCGTCCTTCATCACGCTCACCTCGTCGGCGACCGCCGACATCACGCCGAGGTCGTGCGTGACCAGCAGCACGGCGAGGCCCAGCTCGTCGCAGAGACCGCGCAGCAGCCGCAGCACGCCCGCCTGCACGGTCACGTCCAGCGCGGTCGTCGGCTCGTCGGCGATCAGCACCTTCGGCGAGCAGGCCAGGGCGACGGCGATCGCGATGCGCTGCCGCATGCCGCCGGAGAACTGGTGCGGGAACCGCCCGTACGCCTCCTCGGCGCCCGGGATGCGTACCTTGCCGAGCAGTTCGACCGCCCGCGCCTTCGCCTCGGACTTGCCGAGGCCCAGGTGGTGGCGCATGTGCTCGGTGAGCTGCTTGCCGATGGTGAGCATCGGGTGCAGGCTGGTCGCCGGGTCCTGGAAGACCATGGCGACCTCGCCGCCGCGCACCCGGTTGAGCTCCTTGGGCGGCAGCGTGAGCAGGTCCCGTTCGCCGAGCCCGATCCGTCCCGAGACGCGCGCGCCGTGCGGCAGCAGCCCCAGGACGGCCAGGCCCGTCATCGTCTTGCCCGACCCGCTCTCGCCGGCCAGGCCGTGCACGCGCCCGGCGGTCAGCGTGAGGTCGACGCCGCGCAGGATCTCCTTGCCGCGGATCGTCACCTTCAGGCCGGTGATGTCCAGCGTCACAGCGCACGCTCCTTGATCGCGCGGGCGGTCCGCGGGTCGAGCGCGTCCCGCAGCGTGTCGCCGAGGAAGTTGAACGCCAGCACCACGGTCAGGATCGCGAGGCCCGGGAACGTCGCCACCCACCAGCTGTCGAAGACCTCCACGCCGGAGGCGACCATCGCGCCCCACTCGGGGGAGGGCGGCTTGGCGCCCAGGCCGAGGAACGACAGCCCGGACAGCAGCAGCAGCGCCGTGCCGATGTCGAGCGTGGCCAGCACCAGGATCGGGCCTGTCACGTTCGGGAGCACGTCCACGCGCAGCGAGCGCCACACCGAGAAGCCGAGCAGCCGCCCGCTCAGCACGAACTCCCGCTCCCGCACGCCCAGCACCAGGCCGCGGGTGACGCGGGCGTACGCGGGCCAGGCCACGACCAGCACGGCCAGCACCGCGTTGCCGAGGCTCGCCCCGAGCGCCGCGGCCACCACCATGGCCAGGATCACGGTCGGGAACGCGAACACCAGGTCCGCGATCCGCATGATCGTCTCGCCCACCCACTTGCCGAAGTACCCGGCGCACGCGCCGAGCAGGCCGCCGACCAGCACCGACAGCGCGACCAGCAGCAACGTCAGCGGGATCGACACCCGCGCGCCGTACATGACGCGGCTGAGGATGTCGCGGCCGAGCTGATCGGTGCCGAACCAGTGGCCGGGGCCGGGGGGCGCCAGGCGCGGCAGCTCCTGGGCCAGCGGGTCGTGCGGCGCCAGCCACGGCGCGGCCAGCGCGATCACCACCCAGGCCACGGCCAGGACGGCGCCCGCGACGGCCAGCGGCTGCCGCCACGCCTCGGGCAGCCTGCCCAGCAGGCCTTTGCGTGTCATTGCAGCCTCACTCGGGGATCGATGACGCCGTACAGGACGTCCACGATCAGGTTGATGACCAGGTAGACGACGCCCACGACCAGGCCGACGCCCATGACGGCGGGCAGGTCGAGGCTGGTGGCGCTCTTGTAGGCGTACTGGCCGACGCCCGGCCAGGCGAAGATCGCCTCGACCAGGACGGTGCCCGACAGCAGGCTGCCGAAGGCCAGACCGGCCACGGTGATGATCGGGACCAGCGCCGAGCGCAGCACGTACCGGAACAGAATGGTCCGCCCCGGCAGGCCCTTGGCGCGGGCCGCGCGCACGTAGTCCTGCCCCAGCACCTCCAGCACCGCCGAGCGGGTGAAGCGGGTCAGCAGGCCGATCGTGTACAGCGCCAGCACCAGCGCGGGCGTGATCAGGTGGCCGACGGCGGAGGTGAAGATGTCCCACCGGCCCGCCAGCAGCGCGTCGACCGTCTGCAACCCGGTCACCGCCGGCGCCGAGCCGAGCGCCGCGTCCACGCGGCCGCTGCCCGGCGTGATCTGCAGCCGGAAGAAGAACACGTAGAACGCCACCAGCGCCAGCCAGAACGTCGGCACCGAGATGCCGATCAGGCTGACCAGCCGCAGCAGGTGGTCCGACAGCCGGTCCCTGCGCAACGCGGCGACCACGCCGAACGCCACGCCCAGCACCAGCGAGATCAGGATCGCCGCCCCGGCCAATTCCAGCGTCGCCGGGACGAACTCCGCCAGGTCCTGGCCGACCGGCCGGTGACTCTGCTGGCTGGTGCCCAGGTCACCCTGGACGAGGCCCTGCAAGTGGATCGCGTACTGCTGCCACAGCGGCTTGTCCAGGCCGTGCTCGGAACGCCACTGCGCCACGATGGCCGGGTCGCCGAGCGCCCGCTGCCCGAGGTTGGCCGCCACGGGGTCGCCGGGCACCAGGTTCGTGAGCACGAACGTCACGAGCGTGATGCCCCAGGCCAGCAGCACGGCGA
>JABFVJ010000143.1 GCA_013362835.1 Nonomuraea sp.
GGAGGGATGACCGTGGAGATCAGGCGGGCGGACGACTTCGACGCCGTGGGCGCGGCGCTGGCCAGGGCGTTCCACGACGACCCCGTGATCGAGTGGCTGCTGCCCGGCGGGAAGGGCGCGGCGGCGATGTTCGCCACGCTCGCCCGGCACTCCCATGCCATCGCCGAGACGGCGCTCGACAGGGGCGGCGCCGTGGCGGGGGTGGCGCTGTGGGACCCGCCGGGACACCGGCCGGACGAGGAGTCCGCCCTTCCTGGCCTGCTCAGCGCCATGGGCGACCGGGTGCACCAGGGCATGCTGCTGGAGGAGGAGTTCGCCAGGCACAAGCCGGACCTGCCGCACTGGTACCTGGCCCAGCTCGGCACCGTGCCCGAGCTCCAGGGCACCGGCGTGGGCGGCGCGCTGACGCGGGCGGGCCTGGAAAGGTGCGAGGGGCTGCCCGTCTACCTGGAGAGCAGCAAGGAGTCCAACGTGCCCTTCTACGAGAAGTTCGGGTTCGTGGTCACCGAACGCTTCACGCTGCCCGGCGGCCCGCCGCTCTGGGGGATGCTGCGACCGCCCCAACGCTAGTAAGCGACGGCTTACCGGTTTATCGTGACGCCATGACCACGCTGACGTTCGACTCACTGAACCCGGCTACCGGCGAGGTCGTCGGCAGTCACCCCAAGCACGACGCCGAGGCCGTCCACGAGGCCGTGGCCCGCGCCGAGCAGGCCGCGGCCTGGTGGGCCGGGCTCGGCCCCGACGGGCGCAGAAAGCGCCTGCTCGACTACAAGGCGGTGCTCACCGGGCATCTGCGGGAGCTCGCCGCCCTCGTGCACGAGGAGACGGGCAAGCCCGTCGGCGACGCCACGCTGGAGATCGTGCTCGCCATCACGCACATCGACTGGGCGGCGCGCAACGCCGCCAAGGTCCTGGGCCGCCGCCGCGTACGGGCCGACGCGATGGGGCTCAACCTGGCCGCCACGCTCGAATACCTGCCGCTCGGCGTGGTCGGCGTGATCGGCCCCTGGAACTATCCCGTCTTCACCCCGATGGGCTCCATCGCGTACGCGCTCGCCGCCGGCAACGCGGTCGTGTTCAAGCCCAGCGAGCTCACCCCCGGCGTGGGCGTGCGGCTGGCGGAGCTGTTCGCCGAGTCGGTGCCCGAGCAGCCGGTGCTGCAGACGGTGACCGGGCTCGGCGAGACGGGCGCGGCCCTCGCCGCCGACCCCAGGGTCAAGAAGATCGCCTTCACCGGCTCCACGGCCACCGCCAAGCGGGTCATGGCGGCCTGCGCCGAGAACCTCACGCCCATCGTGGCCGAGTGCGGCGGCAAGGACGCGTTCATCGTCGACGCCGACGCCGACCTCGCCGCCGCGGCCGACGCGTGCCTGTGGGGCGCGCTGTCCAACGCCGGGCAGACGTGCGTGGGCGTCGAGCGGGTCTACGTGGTGGACGCCGTGTACGAGCCGTTCATGCGGGAGCTGTCGGAGCGGGCCGCCCGGGTCAAGGCGGGCACGGACTACGGCCCGATCACCATGCCCGCCCAGATCGACATCATCAAGCGGCACATCGACGACGCCACCAAGTCCGGAAAAGTCGTGACCGGCGGCCCCGATTCCGTACGGGCGCCGTTCGTCGATCCGGTGATCGTGGAGGACGTGCCCGAGGACTCGCCGGCCGTGCGGGAGGAGACGTTCGGGCCGACGATCACCGTCCGGCGTACCCGTGACGCGCACGAGGCCCTGGAGCTGGCCAACGCGTCGGCGTACGGGCTGGCGGGCACGATCTTCTCGCGGAACGCGCGCCGGGCGACGGAGCTGGCGCGGCTGATGCGTACCGGGATGACAGCGATCAACTCGGTCATCTCCTTCGCCGGGGTGCCCGCGCTGCCGTTCGGCGGGGTCGGCGACTCGGGGTTCGGGCGCATCCACGGAGCCGACGGGCTACGCGAGTTCACCAGGCCGAAGGCGGTCTCCCGCCAGCGCTTCGCGCTGCCCGGCATGAACCTGACCTCGTTCACCAGGGGGCCCGAAGAGCTTGAGCGGCTGATCAGGCTTGTCACGTTCTTGCACGGGCGACGTAAAAGATAATCACCCCGCTCTTTCCCAAATGCGATCATCCGTCCATAATTGTGTGCTCTGGGGGCCACGATCATGTTGGACGGGTGGAATGTGAACCGGTCTTACCGGGGAATGTCGGCAGAGCAAAGGCTGGCGGACAGACGCGAGCGGCTGATGACAGCCGCCTACACGCTATACGCGAAACCGGGTTTCGCGGCGACGACCATCGAAAGATTGTGCTCGGAGGCGAGGATCTCCAACCGCGCCTTCTACGAATGTTTCGGCGGCCGCGAGGAACTGCTTCAGGCGCTGCACGAGCGGTGCGTGGAGGAAAGCCTCGCGGTCGTGGCCAAAGCGTTACAGGAGGCGCCGGGCACGCTTGACGGACGGGTCAAGGCGGGGATTCGCGCCTATATCGAGTTCGCCACCGCCGACTGGCGGAGGGCCCGCATCATGCACCTTGAGGTGCGCAGGTCCGGCGATGTGCTGACGCTCTCGCGCCAGCGGGCGGTCGACGCCTTCGCCCGGCTCGTGGAGGAGGCCTCCGCCGATTTCCCGCAGTCACCGTCGTTGAATCGGCGACTGGTGGCACTTGGAGTAATTGGCGCGCTACAAGAGCTCCTCATCGAATGGCTGCTCGCCGAGGAGCAACCGGGCATCGACGAACTCGTGGAGGTCGCGATGCACATCTTCATCCGCAGTCTCGGTGGGTCGTGACCGGCCGATTACCGAGAGTGATCAGATCGCCGAATATTCACTTTCGCACTTGTATTACACGGGACCAGGGCTCTCGATAGCGGCCCAGCCGAAATCTACATTCGGTCTATATTCCCCGGGAGGAAAGGGAGCGGGCGCCGGCTGATCGGCGCCCGGCCCCGATATGTGACCTCAGGCCACCGCGGCCGCGGGAACCTCGACGTGCAGCACCCGATTCAGCCGGGTCACCGCCAGGATCCGCATGATCCGCGGGGGCACCCCCCGGAGAACGAGGCGGCGTTGCACGCTGATCGCGCGCCGATGCGCCCCGACCAGCACCCCGAGACCGGTGGCGTCGATCATCTCCAGCCTGGAGAGGTCGAGGATGAGGTCGCCCTCACCGGCGTCGAGCGCCTTGTGCAGCCGCTCGCGCACGCCGGCCGACGTGCCGGCGTCGAGCCGGGCGCCGATCCGCACCGTCTGGCCTCGTGGGTTGCGCCGGACGCGCATGCCACCTCCTCAATCACGCACGCAGCGTAGCCGCGGGCGTCGAAACCCCCGCACTCCTCCCCTACCCACCTATCGGGAGTGACACGACCGCGTTCAGCAGGAACAGCCCGTCGCCGGTCGGGCGGGCGCTCATCTTCCCGCCCACCGAGCCCAGCCGCTCCCGCATGCCGGTCAGCCCGCTGCCCAGGTCGTCGGCCTGCCCACGCCCGACGCCGTCGTTGCGTACCGCGAGTTCCGCCTCCTCGTCGGTGAAGCGCAGGGTGATCTCGCAGAAGGTCGCGGCGCTGTGTTTGAGCACGTTCGTGACGGCCTCACGCACCGCGTAGGCGAACACCGGCGCCACGCCCGCGGGCAGCTCCCGGTGCGGCAGGCGCACCTCGCAGCGGACCCCTGCCGCTTCGAGCACTCCCTTCACGCTATTCAGCTCGGCGGTCAAGTCAAGTTCGCGGTAGCCGCGTACGGCCTGGCGCAGCTCACGCAGGGCCTTCCTGGTCAGCGTGTTCACCTCGGCCATCTCGGCCTTGGCCGCCGGGCCGTCGGCGTCGGCCAGGCGTACGGCGAGCTGGGTCTTGACGGCGATGGCGGAGAGCTGGTGTCCGACCAGGTCGTGCAGGTCCCTGGCGAAGCGCAGCCGCTCCTCGGCCAGCGCCAGCCGCGTGTGCGCGTCGCGCCCGTCATGGGCCTGTACGGCGAGCGACCAGATCCACGCCCACATCCTGTTGGTGCACGGCAGCGCCACGGCCCAGATGACGTCGAGCACGACCACGATGACCACGGAGAAGAGGAAGGAGTCACCGCTGCCGGCGAGCAGCCCGGTGCCGCCCAGCAGGCCGAGCACGCCGAGGCCCGTACAGGCAGCGCAGGTCGCCGCGCCCAGCGCCAGCGCCCGGCGGGCGGGCAGCCCGATCACCGCCACGGACATCCAGACCATGGGGACGAATCCCCACCCGAACGGGTCGGCACCGCCTGCCGAGGCCGAGACGAACGCCAGAACGCCGGCCCACACGACCTCTCTCGTGGGGTACCGGCGCTCCATGACCGAGGCGACGACGCGTACGTAGAGCCAGGTGAAACCGAGCGCGGCGACCGTCGCGGGCACGACGCGGAGCCAGGAGAGCGTCCCCGAGCCGACGCTGAACCCCGTCGACATGATCAGGAAGATCCACATGACCACGAGCGTCGAGTTCAGCATCCGGCGAGCCAGGCGGCGCGCCCGCTTGATCGCGTCCATCTAGCCCGCGCGCAGCACGTCGCCGAGCTTCAGCCTGGCGCCCGTCCGCAGCACGGCCCGCTCGTAGACCTTGGCGCCGAAGGACAGCACCGCCAGCACGGCCACCACCATGGCCGCCATCGAGGCGCCCACCTGCCACAGCGGCACCTCGGCCGCGGCCATCCGCACCGGCATGATCATCGACGAGAACGGCGGGATGTACGACATCACCGTGGCCAGCGTGCCCGTGGGATCGTTGGTGGCGTAGAACGCCACGAAGTACGTGATCATGATGAGCATGGTCAGCGGCGTCATCACGCTGCTCACCTCCTCCTGGCGCGAGACCAGCGAGGCGAGCGCGGCCGCGAGCGTGGCGAAGAACGCGTAGCCGAGCACGAACCAGATCAGCACCGCGGCCACCAGCCCCGGCAGACCGGGCGGGAATTCGGCGGCGAACCCCGACACCGAGGCCGCGCCGAGTCCGACGACCAGGATGGTGAGCAGGTTGATCAGGCCGAGCGCGCCCAGACCGATGATCTTGCCGGCGAGCAGCTGCCAGGGCCGCACCGCCGCGAGCAGGATCTCCACGATCCTGCTGCCCTTCTCCTCCACGACGCCCATCGCCACCATCATGACCTGACCCATGAGGAGCATGAACAGGACGATCACCAGCACCACGGCGATCCCGGTCCGCGCCTCCTGGTAACGCGTGTCCGCGCCCACGGAGACCATCTGCAGCGGCGGGATCGACACTCCGGCGGCGCCGAGGCGCAGCTCCCTGTTCGTGCTCTGCATCAGCACGCCGAGCTCGGAGTCGATCTCGCCGTCGGTGATCACCTTGTCGCCGTTGACCAGCACCGCGTCCACGTCGCCGTCGAGCACGGCCTTCTTGGCCGCGGCCTCGTCGGCGAACGTGCGCCACTCGAAGTCGATGGCCGGCGCGGCGGCCTTCAGCGGGAGCTGCTGGGAGTTGACCGTGCCCAGCGTGTAGGAGTCGTTCCCGCCCATCAGCTTGGGGGCGAAGGACACCGCGGCCACCAGCAGGGCGGTGACCAGCAGGCCGACGAGGAACGCCTTCGTCCGCACCTGCGTGACGATCTCGCGGCGGGCGACCAGCATCAGTCCGTTCACGCCACGGCCTCCTTGAAGATCTCGGTGAGGGTCGGCTGATCGGCGCCGAAGTGCTCGACCCGGCCGGCCTTGAGGGCGCGGCGCAGGATCTCCTGGTCGTCGCCCTCGGTCGTACGCAGGGTGTGCAGGTCGCCGTTGACGGTGACCTCGCCGGGCAGGCCGTCGGCCCAGCCGGGGGCCGGGTCTCGGACGACCACGCGCAGGGTGTGCCCCTCCGCGGCCCTCAGATCGGCCACCGTGCCCGTGGCGACCATCCGGCCGCCCGAGACGATGCCCACCGAGTCGCACAGCCGCTCGACGAGCTCCAGCTGGTGGCTGGAGAAGATCACCGGCACGCCGCTCCTGCAGCGTTCCTGGAGCGCCGTCGCCAGCGCGTCCACGGCGATGGGGTCGAGGCCGGAGAACGGCTCGTCCAGGACCAGCGCCTCGGGGTCGTGCACCAGCGCCACGGCGAGCTGCACGCGCTGCTGGTTGCCCAGCGACAGCGCCTGCACCGCGTCGCCCCTGCGCTCGGTCAGCCCCAGGCGCTCGATGAGGTCGTCGGACGCCTTCTTCGCCGCCGCCGCGTTCAGCCCGTGCAGCCGTCCGAAGTACTCGATCTGCTCGGCGACCCGCATCTTCTGGTACAGCCCGCGTTCCTCCGGCATGTAGCCGAAGCGGGTGCGGTCGTCGTACCCGAGCGGCCGGTCGCGCCAGCGCACCGACCCGGAATCGGCCTGGAGCACGCCCATGACGATTCGCATCGTCGTCGTCTTGCCGGCGCCGTTCGCGCCCACGAAGCCGAACATCTCGCCCGGCCGTACCGTGAAGCTGATCCCGTCCAGCGCGACCTTCCCGCCGGGCGCGTCCGGACCGCCCGCGAAGCGCTTGCGCAGTTCGCTGATCTCGAGCATCAGGTCCTCTCTCTCATCATGGGTCAATTGTGGCTTTGGGGGCGTTCGCCCTGGTAGTCGCCGAAATCATGAGAGGGACATGGATGGCGCGTCCCTTCCGGATGACATTTGTCATTACGCTGGGGACCATGACGCGCGCCGACAAGGACAAGCCGGTCGTCCTCTCCCGCATCTACACCCGTACGGGCGACGACGGCACCACGAACCTGAGTGACATGAGCCGCGCCGCCAAGACCGACTCGCGGCTCGCCGCCTACGCCGACGTCGAGGAGGCCAACGCCTGCCTCGGGCTCGCCCTGTCCCACGGCACGCTGCCGGCCGACCTCGTCGAGCTCCTGATCCAGGTGCAGAACGAGCTGTTCGACGTGGGCGCCGACCTCGCCACGCCCGTGGTGGAGCATCCGGAGTTCCCGCCGCTGCGGGTCGAGCAGTCCTACATCGACCGGCTGGAGGAGCAGTGCGACCGGCTCAACGCCGCTCTCACGCCGCTGCGCAGCTTCATCCTGCCCGGAGGCGACCCGGCCACGGCCGCGCTGCACCTGGCCAGGGTGACCGTACGCAGGGCCGAGCGCACCACCTGGGCCGCGCTCCAGGCCCACGACGACGTCAACCCGCTGACCGCGAAATACCTCAACCGGCTGTCAGACCTGCTCTTCATCGCCTGCCGGGTCGCCCACGCGGGCAACGAGATCCTGTGGAAGCCCGGCGGGACACGCTAGGCCACGTCGAGATACGCGCTGGGCGGGGCCGACTCCAGCCAGGCCAGGAAGCCGGTCAGCGCGTCGGCGCTCATCGCCAGCGACACGTCGCGGGTGGTGCCCCCGAGGTCGACCGCGTAGAGCCCGCCGTCGATCTCACGCCGGGCGGAAACGACGAGGCCGCGCCTCGCGATCGCGTGGCGCGGCCTCAGTCGGACACCCATGAGCGGAATCCAGTGGAGCTCCCCGTCGGCGTAGCGGGCCACCCCGCTCTGCCAGCCCCGGCTGCCTACTTTGATGCGACAGGGCACACTGCCACGCGACCGGGCCAGCGTCACCCCGCGCAGAACCACGAGGGCGACCAGCAGCAACAAGAGAACCGAAATCGTCGCCGCCATGGTCGCCCCCCTGAATCCCGTTGTATGTATTAAACCTCTTCGCCCGCCGCGCGCAGCCGAGCCCTGGCACGCTTGGCCTCGACCGCCGCGTCGGCGTCCTCCTGATTGGCCTCGATCGAGGCCTGGGCCCGGTCGAGAGCGTCTCGGGCGGCGGCGACGTCGACCTCGGAACCGAGCTCGGCGACCTCGGCCAGCACCGACACCTCGTCGTCGGCCACGGAGATGAACCCCCCGTGCACGGCCGCGACGAGCTCGGGCTCGCCTTCCCGCTTGACGCGCAGCACGCCGCCCTCGACGAGAACGCCGAGCACAGGTGCGTGTTGCGGCATAATACCGATCTCGCCGTCCACGGTCTTGGCAATCACCATGTCGGCCTCGCCCGACCAGATCTCACGCTCGGGTGAGACAACCCCTACGCGTAGCTTCGCCACTTCTGTAGGTTCCTTTCCGATCAGGTAGTGGTACGACAGGACGCCGTACCACTACCGTTGGGCGATCAGCGACGCTTGAGTTCCTCGGCCTTGGCCACGGCCTGGTCGATGCCGCCGACCATGAAGAACGCCTGCTCGGGCAGGTGGTCGTACTCGCCGGCGCACAGGCCCTTGAACGAGGCGATCGTCTCGTCCAGCGGCACGTTCTCGCCCGGCTGACCGGTGAACGCCTCGGCGGCGTACATCGGGTGCGACAGGAACCGCTCGATGCGGCGGGCCCGCTGCACGGTGACCTTGTCCTCTTCGGACAGCTCGTCGATACCGAGGATCGCGATGATGTCCTGGAGCTCGCGGTACTTCTGCAGGATCCGCTTGGTCTCCTGGGCCACCCGGTAGTGCTCCTCGCCCACGACCTGCGGGTCGAGGATCCGGGAGGTGGAGTCGAGCGGGTCGACCGCGGGGTAGATGCCCTTCTCCGAGATCGGCCGGGACAGAACGGTCTGCGCGTCGAGGTGCGCGAACGCGTTGTGCGGGGCCGGGTCGGTGATGTCGTCGGCGGGCACGTAGATCGCCTGCATGGAGGTGATCGAGTGACCGCGCGTCGAGGTGATGCGCTCCTGGAGCACACCCATCTCGTCGGCCAGCGTCGGCTGGTAACCCACCGCGGACGGCATGCGGCCGAGGAGGGTGGAGACCTCCGAGCCCGCCTGCGTGAAGCGGAAGATGTTGTCGATGAACAGCAGCACGTCCTGCTTCTGCACGTCGCGGAAGTACTCCGCCATCGTCAGCGCGGACAGGGCCACCCGCAGACGGGTGCCCGGCGGCTCGTCCATCTGGCCGAACACGAGCGCGGTGTCCTTGAGGACGTCCGCCTCGTCCATCTCCAGCCAGAGGTCGTTGCCCTCACGGGTGCGCTCGCCGACGCCGGCGAACACCGAGGTGCCACCGAAGTTGCGGGCGACACGGCGGATCATCTCCTGGATGAGAACCGTCTTGCCCACGCCGGCGCCGCCGAACAGGCCGATCTTCCCACCCTGCACGTACGGGGTGAGCAGGTCGATGACCTTGATGCCCGTGACGAGCATCTCGGTACGGGACTCCAGCTGGTCGAAGGGCGGCGACGGCCGGTGGATGCCCCACTTCTCCGTGATCTGGAGCGAAGCGGTCGGCACGTCGAGCGACTCGCCCAGCGTGTTCCACACGTGGCCCTTGACGATGTCGCCGACGGGCACCGAGATCGGGTGGCCCGAGTCGGTGACGGCCGTACCGCGGACCAGGCCGTCGGTGGGCTGCATGGAGATGGCGCGGACCAGGTTGTCACCCAGGTGCTGGGCGACCTCCATGGTCAGGGTCTTGGTCTCGCCGCCGAGGGTGACCTCGACGTTGAGCGCGTTGTAGATCGCGGGCATCGCCTCGACGGGGAACTCCACGTCGACGACGGGCCCCTTGACGCTGGCCACACGACCGGCACCGGCCGACGTGGGCTCAACAGTCTCAACAGCCTCTGCAGTCATTTCACTCTTTCCCCGCTGCGGCGTCAGCGAGCGCGTTGGCGCCACCGACGATCTCGCTGATTTCCTGGGTGATCTCGGCCTGGCGAGCCTGGTTCATCTGCATGGTGAACACGCGGATCAGCTCGTTGGCGTTGTCCGTGGCGGACTTCATCGCGCGGCGGCGCGCGGCCTCCTCCGAAGCGGCCGACTGCAGCAGCGCCGTGAAGATGCGGGACTCCACGTAACGCGGCAGCAGCGACTCGAGCACGTCACCCGCGGTGGGCTCGAACTCGAAGTACGGAGGGATCGTCTCGCTGGAGGTCGCCTCGGTCTCCTCGACCTCCAGCGGCAGCACGCGCTTGACCACGACGTTCTGGGTCAGCATCGAGACGAACTCGGTCGAGACGATGTGGATCTCGTCGATCCCCGCCTCTTCCTTGAACGACTCGATCAGCGTCTGCGCGATCTCCTTGGCGTCGGCGTAGGCCGGCTTCCTGGACAGGCCGACCCACTGGCCGCCCATCGTCCGGCTGCGGAAGGTGTGCCAGGTGACACCCTTCCGCCCGGTGACGAACGGCACGACCGTCAGGCCGCGGCTCTCCAGCAGTCCGCGCAGGGCCTCGGCCTCGCGCAGGATGTTGGCGTTGAAGCCGCCGCAGAACCCACTGTCGCTGGTGACGATGAGGACGCCCGCCTTGGCGGGGTTCTCCTTCGCCACGGTCAGCGGGTGGTCGACGCTGGAGGCGTTGCTGACGACGCCGGTGACGGCGCGAGTGATCTCACGCTCGTACGGCAGCGCCGCCTGCATCCGCATCTGCGCCTTCACGATCCGCGATGAGGCGATGAGCTCCTGGGCACGCGTGATCTTGGCGGTCGACTTGACCGACCTGATCCGCCGCCGCAGCAGCCTTAGCTGGGCACCCATGGGCTACTTCTCCGTCGCCGGACGGACGACCTTCGTGATCTTCTCCTGGCCGACCTCGTCGGCCTCAAGGGCGGCCACCGGCTCGTCCTTGACGAGCAGCTCGCCCGACGAGGTGGTGAAGCCCTTCTTGAACTCCGTGATGGCGTCCTTGAGGGTGGTCACCGTGTCGTCGGACAGCTCGTTGGTCTCGCGGATGCTGTCGAAGATGCCCTTGTGGCTGCTCTGCAGGTAGTCGAGGAACTCCTGCTCGAAGCGGCGGATGTCCTCGACCGGAACCTCGTCGAGCTCACCCGTCGTGCCCGCCCAGACCGACACGACCTGCCGCTCCACGGGGAACGGCGAGTACTGCGGCTGGATGAGCAGCTCGGTCAGGCGCTGACCGCGGTCGAGCTGGGCGCGGGAGGCCGCGTCCAGGTCGGAGGCGAAGGCCGCGAAGGCCTCCAGGTCGCGGTACTGCGACAGCGACAGACGCAGCGTGCCGGCGACCTTGCGCATCGCCTTGATCTGCGCCGAACCGCCGACTCGGGAGACCGAGATACCGACGTTGATGGCGGGACGGATACCGGCGTTGAAGTAGTCGGTCTCCAGGAAGCACTGGCCGTCGGTGATCGAGATCACGTTGGTCGGGATGAACGCCGACACGTCGTTGCCCTTGGTCTCGATGATCGGAAGACCGGTCATCGAGCCCGCGCCCATGTCGTCGGAGAGCTTGGCGCAGCGCTCCAGCAGACGGGAGTGGAGGTAGAAGACGTCACCGGGGAACGCCTCGCGGCCCGGCGGGCGGCGAAGCAGCAGCGAGACGGCGCGGTAGGCGTCGGCCTGCTTGGTGAGGTCGTCGAAGATGATGAGGACGTGCTTGCCCTGGTACATCCAGTGCTGGCCGATGGCCGAACCGGTGTAGGGGGCGATGTACTTGTAACCGGCCGGGTCGGAGGCCGGGGCGGCGACGATCGTGGTGTACTCCAGGGCGCCGGCCTCTTCGAGACGGGAACGCACCTGGGCGATCGTCGAGCCCTTCTGGCCGACCGCGACGTAGACGCAGCGCACCTGCTTCTCGGGGTCGCCCGAGAGCCAGTTGTCGCGCTGGTTGAGGATGGTGTCCACGGCGACGGCGGTCTTGCCCGTGCCACGGTCACCGATGATCAGCTGACGCTGGCCGCGGCCGATCGGCGTCATGGCGTCGATCGCCTTGATGCCGGTCTGCAGCGGCTGCTTCACCGGCTGCCGCTGGACGACCGAGGGGGCCTGGAGCTCAAGGGCGCGAAGGCCCTCGGACTCGATGGCGCCCTTGCCGTCGAGGGGGTTGCCCAGGGGGTCGACCACGCGGCCGAGGAAGTTGTCGCCGACGGGCACGGACAGGACCTCGCCCGTCCTGCGGACCGTCTGGCCCTCCTCGATGCCGCTGAAGTCACCCAGGACCACGACACCGATCTCGCGGGGGTCGAGGTTCAGGGCCAGGCCGCGCGTGCCGTTCTCGAACTCGAGCAGCTCGTTCGCCATCGCCGAGGGAAGGCCGGAGACATGGGCAATGCCGTCGCCGGCGTCGACGACGGTCCCGATCTCCTCGCGCGCGGCGCCTTCCGGTTCGTACGCCTGGACGAAGCGCTCAAGCGCGTCCCGGATCTCGTCCGGCCGGATCGTAAGCTCCGCCATCTCTACTCTGTCTCCCTATTCATTCGGCGCTTCACTGCGCCTCAGCCGGCCAACCGGCGGCGGACTTCTTCAATTCGTCCCACGATCGTGGTGTCGATCATCTCGTCGCCGATGCGGACCGAGAACCCACCGAGCACTCGCTTGTCCACCTCGACGTTCAGGTGCACGTCGCGACCGTAGGAGGTGCGCAGCCAGCCGGCCAGTCGCTGCTTCTGCGCCTCGGACAGCTCGACCGCGCTGCGCACGACCGCCACCAGGCGCCGGCGCTGCTGGGCCACGAGCTGGCCGAACTCCTCCAAGCCCGTCTCCAGGCTACGCCCTCGCGGGTGCACCGCCAGCTGCGTGATCAGGCGCAGGCTGGTGGGGGCGACCTTCTCGCCGAGCAGGTCGCGCAGGAGCTGCCGCTTGCCTTCGCCGGGCGCGGCCGCGTCCGCGAGCGCGCGGCGCAGGTCGGGGTTGGCGGCGACGATGCGGCCGAAGCGGAAGAGCTCGTCCTCGACGTCGTCGAGCCGGGACTGGCTCTCCGCCTCCGCGGCCGCGGCGACGACGCCGAGCCGTTCGAGCACGTCGGCGAGGTCGCCGGCACGCGACCACCGGGCCGAGACCGCGGCCTCGGCCGTGGCGATGGCCGCCGGTGAGACCTTGCCGTCGAGCAGCGCGCGGATCGTGCCCGCCTTCTGCTCGCCGTGCCTGGCCGGGTCGGACAGCGCGCGGCGCAGGCCGTGCTCGCGGTCGAGCAGATCCGCTACGGCGAACAGCTCGTCGGAGAGCGCGCCGAGGTCGGCGCTACCCGCCACCGCGTTGAAGCGCTCCTCGACCTCTGCCAACGAGGTCCTGCTCAGACCTCTCATTAGCGCACCGCCTGCGCGTTGCTGCTCTCAAGCTCGTCGAGGAACCTGTCGACGATGCGGCTCTGGCGGGCCTCGTCCTCGAGGGACTCGCCGACGATGCGGCCGGCCAGGTCGGTGGACAGACGGCCGATCTCCGTGCGGAGCTGCGCGAACGCGGCTGCGCGGTCGGCCTCGATCTGGGCGTGCGCGGCCTCGACGAGACGACGGGCCTCGGCCTGCGCCTCCTCGCGGAGCTCCGCCTTGATCTGCGCGGCCTGCTCGCGAGCTTCCTCACGGAGCCTGGCCGCCTCGCGCCGGGCCTCCTCGAGCTGCTGCGCGTACTGCCGCTGCAGGTTCTGCGCCTCGGCCTGAGCCTCCTCGGCCCTCTTGATGCCACCCTCGATGGCGTCGGTCCGCTCGGCCAGCGTCTTCTGAATACGCGGGACGAGGATCTTGCCGACGACGAGGAGGACGACGAGGAACGAGAAGATACCGACGACGAGCTCGAACGTGTGCGGGAGGAGAGGGTTCGCACCCTCCTCCGCCGCCGCGAGGAGCGTAGCTGCCTTAATCATGGGTGCAGCCTTTCGTCAGAATTCTTCTGGTCCTAGATGCCCTGGAAGATGAAGGGCGCGACCAGACCGATCAGGGCGAGGGCCTCGGTGAGGACGAAGCCGAGGAGCATGTTCTGGCGGATCAGGCCGTACGCTTCGGGCTGACGCGCGATGGCCTGCACGCCCTGACCGAAGATGATGCCGACGCCGATGCCGGGGCCGATGGCGGCGAGACCGTAACCGATGGCGGTGACGTTGCCGGAGACCTCAGCGAGAACGCTCATTGCTATTTCCTTTACTGGACGGCCGGTGATCGGGTCTCACCGGTCATGGATATTCCGGTAGGTGTGTGGTTCTCAGTGATCTGGGTGCAGCGCGCCGCCGATGTACATCGACGCCAGCATCGCGAACAGGAACGCCTGCAGGAACTGGATGAACAGCTCGAACCCGGTCAGGATGATCGTCATGATCACGCCCACCACGCCGACGCCGGCGCCCAGGGGCGTCAGCTTCTCGAACAGGAACCAGAAGCCGACCATGCTGAAGAAGGCCAGCAACATGTGACCCGCGAACATGTTCGCGAACAGTCGCACGGCGTGCGTGAACGGCGCGATGATCATGTTCGACAGGAACTCGATCGGGGCCAGCAGCACATAGATCGGCTTGGGGAGCCCCGGCGGGAACATCATGTTCTTGAAGTAACCGATGCCGCCCTGGTGCTTGATGCCCAGGAAGACCTTGATGCCGTAGATGATGAGCGCGAGCACGGCCGGGAAGGCGATGTGCGAGGCCACCGGGAACTGCGCGAGCGGGATGACGCCCAGGACGTTCCAGAACAGCACCAGGAAGAAGACGGAGAGCAGCAGGCCCATCCACCGATCGGCGTCCTTGCCGAGGAACGGCCGGGCGATCTGGTCGCGGACGAACATGTAGCCGTACTCGACGACGTTCTGGGTGCCCCTCGGGACGAGCTTGGGCTTGGCGAAGGCCGCCCAGCAAATGCCGATCACGACAAGCGCGCTGAGCATCGCCAGCAGAACCGGCTTGGTGAACCAGCTCACCCCGGAAATGATCGGCGTGAACGAATTGAAAAGCTCATCGGGCGATGGCGCCCGGAAGTTGTCTTCGGGGGCGAGGACCGTCAGCGCAATCACGCGGCGTTCCCTTCAACGTCGTAGTGGATCACAAGGGTTTCCTCAGCGAGGTGATCGCTGCGTCGGGTCAGCGACCGAACCTTCGGTAGACCGCGTAGCCGGCGAGCACGACCCCAAGGACCACGCCTATGGGGAAGAACGCGGACATGTCTAGCCACCGGTCCAGCAACCACCCGAGACCGCCATAGACCGCCATCCCGGCGAGCAGATAGCTGGGGACTGACCACATGGCATCGGAGAAGTCGCGACCGTCGTGTTCCGGTCGGCGTTCCTGTGCGCTCATCGCGGCCCCGACGATAGCAGGCGAGTAGAGGACTAGTCATATCGGACCCCATCCCTTTACCTGCCTCATGAGTCGCCCTTTCCGGGGACCGAGGCTTCGGGGTCGACGTACAGCATCTTGGTCTTCATGAACGCGCGGACCTCGAAACCGGTCCAGACGAGCGTGCATCCGACCACGGACCAGGCGAACGCCTGGGTGTTCCAGGCGGTGGTCTCACGGAAGGCGGACAGCACCACCATGATGGCGACGACCTTGACGAGGTAGCTGACCATCGCCGCGATCGCCATCATCTGGGGGGATACGCGTGCGGCATAGGAGACCGCTACCACGCTGACGCTGAAGAAAACCCCGACGAGCAAGGTGCCGAGGCCGGCGCCGAGCGCTCCCTTGCCTCCCGCCAGGAGGAAAGCCACGATGACCGCGACCACCCCGACCGCGAAGGTCGGAACAGCGGCGCTCTTGAGTACGCGCACGTCGTTGGCCTGCATCGGTGCTCCATCAGCATGTTATCAAGCGAGCGTTTGCTACCTCCAGAACATGTGCGTCTGAAGGTCCCTGCTCGTGAAAGATATCACAAGCTCACGGAAGACCGCTTTTACCTGCCGTTTCTAGTTCCGGATCACGGACGGCTCGGAAATGCTGGAATGACCGGATTGCCCTCGGCGGACGCACGTTCCTGCGACGACGGCCCCTGCGGGGGCGGCATCCGCCGCCTGACCTCGGGCTCCGGCGGGATCGGCGGCATCGGGCCGGTGGGCGGGCCGTCGTCGTCGGGCTCCTTGCTGCGCGGCGCGGCGTGCGCGCCGCCCCGGCCCCGCCAGCGCGGCGCGGCCATGAGCACGAGCACCGCCAGCGCCAGCACGATGACGACGACGAACAGCAGCACCGGCACGCCTTCGCGGGACATCGCGACCAGGCCGAAGGCGAACAGGAACGCCCACGCGTACATGATCAGCACCGAGCGGCGGTGCGAGTGGCCGATGTCGAGCAGCCGGTGGTGCAGGTGACCGCGGTCGGGCGCGAACGGCGACATGCCGTGGGACGTGCGCCGGACCACGGCGGTGATCAGGTCGATCAGCGGCAGGACCAGCACCGCCGCGGGAAGCATGAGCGGCAGCAGCACCGGGACCTTGTTCATGTCCTCGATGGCGGCCGGGTCGAGCGGCGTCACCGTCACGATCGAGGAGGCGAGCACCAGCCCGATCAGCATCGCCCCGGTGTCGCCCATGAAGATCTTGGCCGGATGGAAGTTGTGCGGCAGGAAACCCAGGCACGTGCCGATGAGGACGGCGGCGATGGCGGCCGTCGTCGTGATGTTCCCCACGCTCATGCTCTGCGCGAGCAGGATCGAGTACGCCCACGTGGCCATGCCGGCGATGCACACGATCCCGGCGGCGAGCCCGTCGAGCCCGTCGACGAAGTTGACCGCGTTGATCGTCACGACCACGATCATGATGGTGATGATCGTGCTGAGCGTGTAGTCGAGGCTGGTGGAGCCGCCCCAGTCCTTCGGCAGCGGGATGTAGAGCAGGCGCAGGTCGAAGTAGACGAGCACGCCGGCGGCCGCGATCTGCCCGCCGAGCTTGATGAAGGCGTCCATGCCCCACCAGTCGTCGAGGAAGCCGGTGAGCGTGATGAGCCCGCCGGCCACGATCAACGCCGTGACCGCCTTGCCGTCGGACTCCGACAGGGCCGCGCCCGTGTGTTTCAGCTGGCTCGCGACCAGCAGGCCGACGACGAGGCCGCCGTACATGGCCAGGCCGCCCAGCCTGGGCGTCGGCGTGGTGTGCACGTCGCGCTCGCGAACCTCGGGCATGGCGCCGATGCGGATGGCGAAGCGGCGCACCAGCGGCACCAGCAGGTAGGTCACCGCTGCCGAGATGAGCGCCATGAACAGGTATTCGCGCACGGACCTAGTTTCCCGGATGCTCCGGCCAGCTGTGACCGGAAACCGACACAGACCAGCTTAATATTCGCTGAGATATGGCTGATGGATGGCGAGAAGCGCCGACAGTCTTTCCCTGACCTCGGTCGCGCCGCCCGGGTCGCGCACCGCCCGCGACACCAGGAACCCCACCTCCTTCATCTCCTCCGGACCCATGCCCTGGGTGGTCACGCACGGCGTGCCGACCCGTATCCCGGAGGTCACGGCGGCAGGCTCCGGATCATACGGGATCACGTTGCGGTTGAGCGTGATCCCGGCCGCCGCGCAGCGCCGTTCCGCCTCGGCGCCCGACACGCCCAGCCCGCGCAGGTCGATCAGCGCCAGGTGGGTGTCGGTGCCGCCGGTGACCGGCCGCATGCCCTCCACGGCCAGCGCGTCCGCCAGGGTCCGGGCGTTCGCCACCACGCGCCGCGCGTAGTCGGCGAACTCCGGTCGCATCGCCTCCGCGAACGCCACCGCCTTCGCCGCCACCACGTGCATCAGCGGCCCGCCCTGGATGAACGGGAACACCGCGCGGTCGATCTTCGCGGCCAGCTCCTCCGTGCACAGGATCGCGCCGCCGCGCGGCCCGCGCAGCACCTTGTGCGTGGTGAGCGTCACGACGTCCGCGTACGGCACCGCCGACGGGATCGCCCCGCCCGCCATCAGCCCGATCGGGTGCGCCACGTCGGCGAGCAACCACGCGCCCACCTCGTCCGCGATCCCGCGGAAGGCCGCGAAGTCGATCGGCCTCGGGTACGCGGTCGCGCCGCACACGATGAGTTTGGGCTGGTGGCGCAGCGCCAGATCGCGTACCTCGTCGTAGTCGACGAGTTCGGTGTCGCGTCGCACGCCGTAGGAGACGACGTCGAACCATCGTCCCGAGAAGTTCACCTTGGAGCCGTGGGTGAGGTGGCCGCCGTGCGGGAGGGCCATGGCGAGCATGGTGTCGCCCGGTTGGAGGAGCGCGGCGTAGGCGGCCAGGTTGGCGATGGCGCCCGAGTGCGGCTGGACGTTGGCGTGCTCGGCGCCGAACAGCGTGCGGGCCCGGTCGATCGCCAGGCGTTCGGCCCGGTCCACGACCTCGCAGCCGCCGTAGTAGCGCCTGCCCGGGTAGCCTTCGGCGTACTTGTTGGTGAGGGTGGAGCCCAGGGCGGCGAGGACCGCGGGCGAGGTGAAGTTCTCGCTCGCGATCAGCTGGAGGCCGGAGCGGACGCGGTCGAGCTCGTCGAGCAGCACCTGCGCCAGCTCAGGATCCTGCCGCCGCAACCGCCCGAAGTCCGGACCATAGTAGGGTTCCCCACCCATTTCCCCACTGTACGGCCCGATGTCCGATTTGCCCAGATAGCCAGGGGGGGCGCATCGGGCGTCCCGGTCAGGCTCTTCGTCGGGGGGCAGCGGCGAGGTCAGGGGAAGGCGTGTGGTGCGCCGGTCGGGCTTGGGATCCACCTGGGAGTGTCCTCCGCCTCGTCGCTGATCGCGGTCAGGACGGAGTTGCGGTAGAGGGCCAGTTTGGACCGCCATTCCCGGATGTCCCGCACATAGCGCTCGCCGACCGGCGCGTCCCAGGTCTGCGGGCTCTTGGCCAGCGCGTACGCCTTGTCCAGCGCCGTGCTGAGCTTCTCCAGCATGGGCATGACCGTGTTCCAGGCGATGACCAGGCGTTCGTAGTCGGGGTTGAACTCGTAGGCCCGCGGCGTGTTGTCCAGAGGGCCGGTCGCGGTGGCGGGGGGCATCTCGTCCCTGCCTCTGGGCTTGGGGGCCGGAGGGTCGACGTACATCACGCGCTCCTTTCCGGCGTACCCGGGTCGATCTCGCCTGGCGGGCCGTCGGGCCTGATGTCCCTGGCCGCCCATTCACCCTGGCCGTACTCACCGGGCGGGACCTCGACCGAGGGCATGTCGAGAGGCTGGATGTCGCGGACGTTCTCGATGAGGGTCTTGAGCGCATCGGGGTCGATGGGCGGCATATCGATCGACACCACCTCCCCGCCACCCCCTCGACCCGTCCCTTGATCGCCCGCTGCCGCGTCATGCCCACCGGCCTGGGCCGGTGCCGTACCGCCGTACCCGTCGGATTGGGACGGTGCCGTACCGGCGTACCCGCTGGGCGGGGTCGTCGTCGTACCGCTGTGCCCGCTGGGTTGGGACGGTGCCGTGGCGCTGTGCTCGCCTGGGGTGAGGCCGGTGTCGGCGACCGCCGCGGCTCCCCGGACGTCGGCGGCGGAGCCGGCGTTCGGCGCGGTGCCACCGCCGTCCCCCACACCGGTTCCCGCTCCTACGGCATCCCCTCCCGCAGGCGGTGTGGGCGGGATCATCACCCCTTGGGACCCGTTTCCCCGCCCGTCACCACCGCCAACGGCAGCTCCTCCGTCAGTGCGCCCCCCATCCGAGGCGCCCACACCAGCCCCACCGTCATGCCGACCCCCATCCGGCACGGAGCCAGTGGCCCCACCGTCACCACGACCGCCATCCGGCGTGGAGCCCGCAGCCCCACCATCACCCCGACCATCGTCCGGGGTGGGACTGTTCGGCTGGTTGCCGTTGGGGGTGTTGGCGTCGGAGCGGTTTCCGTAGGTGTCCGGGCTGCCGGTCTCTGTGCCGGTGTCGCGGTTGGAGTCCGAGGTTCCGGTGTCGCCACTAGGGTCTGCGGTCGCGCTGCCCGTGTCCGGGGTTCCGGGGGCGGGGCAGTCTCCGGGGGTGGCAGTG
>JABFVJ010000121.1 GCA_013362835.1 Nonomuraea sp.
CGGAACGCCGGCCGTTCGCGCTCGCGGCCACGGTGAGCCACTGGCTGCCCGCCTTCGGCGGCACGTGGGCCGCGAGCGCGCTGGCCCGGGTCGCCGGGCCGCCGGCGCACCGGCTGCTCACGGGCGTCGGCGACCCCTACGGCGTGTACCGCATGGGCAAGGTGCCCGCGGCCGTGGCGGGGGAGTGGCTGGCCCGCCGCGACATGGCCGCCGACCTCTTCCGGATCAGGGTGGACAAGCCCTTCCCCGACATCCCGGTCACCGTGCTCGGCGCGGGCGAGCGGAGCGGCCACCGGGAACGGCTCGCGGCCGCGCTCGACGCCAAGCTCGTCCTCCTGCCGCGCTCGGGGCACCAGGTCGAGCTGGACGACCCGAAGGCGATCGTCGACTCCGTGTGAGGCACGCCCGTAGGATCGAGACGAACCCACTCAAGGGGGTAAGGCGTGGACATCACCGTCGTCGGCGAGGGCACCGTCCTGGCCGCGCCCGACGTCCTGCGGCTGCTGGCGGGCGTCGAGGTGCGCAGGCCGTCGGCCTCGGAGTCCTTCACCGCCGTCAGGGCCGCCGCCGCCCGGCTGGCCGACGTGCTGCGCCAGGCCGGGATCGCGGCGGAGGACGTACGCACGGTGGAGCTCTCCCTGGGCCCCGAGTACGAGGCGTACCCGAAGGTCTCCGCCTACCGGGCGGCCCAGGGCGTGGAGATCGTCGTCAGGGACCTGTCGCGGGCCGACGCCGTCATCGACACGGTCGCCGGCGTGGGCGAGGAGGCCAGGCTGAACGGCGTGGCCTTCGAGCTGTCCGACCCCGCCCGGGTGCTGGAACAGGCCAGGACCCGGGCCTTCCGCGACGCCGCCGCCAAGGCCGCCCAGTACGCCGAGCTGGCCGGACGCCCGCTCGGCCCGGTCGTGTCGGTCAGGGAGGAGATCAGGGGCGGCCCGCAGCCCCTGACCTCCATGTCGGCCGCGGTCGCCGAGAGTGGCTCCTCGGTCAGCCCCGGCCGCCAGAGCCTGTCGGTCACCGTCCAGGTCGGCTACGACTTCGCCTGACGGTCTTACGGGAGGGCGAGCATCCGGTCGAGGGCGACCTTGGCCCAGTGGGCGGTGTCCTCGTCGACCGTGATCTGGTTCACGACCTCGCCGAGCGCCAGCGACTCCAGCGCCCACACCAGGTGCGGCAGGTCGATCCTGTTCATGGTCGAGCAGTAGCAGACCGTCCGGTCCAGGAACGAGACGTTCTTGTCGGGGAACATCGTCGCCAGCCGCTTGACCAGGTTGAGCTCGGTGCCGATCGCCCAGCTCGTACCGGCCGGGGCCGCTTCCAGGGTCTTGATGATGTGCTCGGTCGAGCCCACGTGGTCGGCCTTGAGCACCACCTCGTGCCGGCACTCGGGGTGCACGAGCACGTTCACGCCGGGGATGCGGGCGCGTACGTCGTCGACGGACTCGGCCGTGAAGCGGCCGTGCACCGAGCAGTGGCCCTTCCACAGGATCATCTTCGCCCGTTCGAGCTGCTCCCGGGTGAGCCCGCCGTTGGGACGGTGCGGGTTCCACACCACGCAGTCCTCCAGGGACATGCCCATCTCCAGGACCGCCGTGTTGCGCCCCAGGTGCTGGTCCGGCAGGAACAGCACCTTCTCGCCCTGCGCGAACGCCCACTCCAGCGCCCTGCGGGCGTTGGAGGAGGTGCACACCGCGCCGCCGTTGCGCCCGCAGAAGCCCTTGATGTCGGCACTGGAGTTCATGTACGTGACCGGCACCACCCGCTCGGCGAGACCGGCGTCCTCCAGAGCCTCCCAGCACTCCTCGACCTGGTCGAACGTGGCCATGTCGGCCATCGAGCACCCGGCCGCCAGGTCGGGCAGGATCACCTTCTGGGAGTCGCCGGTGAGGATGTCGGCGGACTCGGCCATGAAGTGCACGCCGCAGAAGACGATGAACTCCGCCTCCGGCCGCGCCGCCGCCTGCTGGGCGAGCTTGAAGGAGTCGCCCGTCACGTCGGCGAACTGGATGACCTCGTCGCGCTGGTAGTGGTGGCCCAGCACGAACAGGCGGTCGCCCAGGGCCTCCTTGGCCTTGCGGGCGCGCTCGACCAGGTCCGGGTCGGATGCGGGCGGCAGCTCGCCCGGGCAGTCGACGCCCGTCTCGCTGTGCGGATCGGCGCCCTGCCCGAGGACGAAGAGCGGCAGCCCAGTCTGGGTGGCCATCGCCATACCCCCTTATCGTCGTTATGACGATACTCACTATGACACACGGACAAACCTGGTTATTCCGGGGGGAGGCGCCCCGGGAATGTGTGGCACGGGCCAGGTGTTGGTAGCGTCATCAGTAGGACGTCGGAAACAGACAGCCGGGTTAGGGAGTCAGCAGATGACGGTTGAGAGCAGCGAGACCACGACGCAGGGCCTGATCCTGACTGACGCGGCCGCCGCGAAGGTCAAGAGCCTGCTGGAGCAGCAGGGTGAGGAAGGTCTGCAGCTCAGGGTCGCGGTGCAGCCGGGTGGTTGCTCCGGCCTGCGCTACCAGCTCTTCTTCGACGACCGTTCCATGGACGGCGACGTGGTGTCCGACTTCGGCGGGGTCAGCGTGGTCACCGACCGCATGAGCGCCCCCTACCTGCTGGGCGCCACCATCGACTTCGTGGACACGATCGAGAAGCAGGGCTTCACCATCGACAACCCCAACGCCACGGGCTCCTGCGCCTGTGGTGACTCGTTCAACTAAGGGGTCACGGCAGCAGGCCGTGGGGTCCCGCCCGCCTTTGTGCGCGCGGGACCTTCGCGTATTCTCGTGGGGCTCATTGGCCTGCTGACAACGAGGAAGAAGAATCCCGTGCGCATCGCCGTAACCGGCTCCATCGCGACAGACCACCTGATGACCTTCCCAGGAAGCTTCGGCGATCAGCTCATCGCCGAGCAGCTCGACCGGGTGTCACTCTCGTTCCTGGTCGATGACCTTCAGATCCGTCGCGGCGGCTGCGCGGCCAACATCGCCTTCGGCATGGGCTGCCTCGGCCTGCGGCCGATCCTGGTGGGGGCCGTCGGCAACGACTTCGCCGACTACCGCTCCTGGCTGGAGCGCCACGGCGTCGACTGCGAGTCCGTGCACATCTCCGAGACGCAGCACACCGCGCGTTTCCTGTGCACCACCGACGAGCACCACAACCAGATCGCCTCCTTCTACACCGGCGCGATGGCCGAGGCGCGGCTGATCGAGCTGCAGCCGGTCGCCTCCCGCGTCAAGGGGCTCGACCTGGTGCTGATCAGCCCCAACGACCCCGACGCGATGCTGCGCCACACCGACGAGTGCCGCCAGCGCGGCATCCCGTTCGCCGCCGACATCTCCCAGCAGCTCGCCCGCATGGAGGACGAGCAGATCAGGCAGCTCGTCGACGGCGCCGCCTACCTGTTCTCCAACGACTACGAGAAGGGGCTCATCGAGCAGAAGACCGGCTGGTCCGACGAGGAGATCCTCGGCCGGGTCGGCGTCCGGGTCACCACGCTCGGCCCCAAGGGCGCGGTCATCGACCGCAAGGGCGAGCCGTCCATCCAGGTCGCCCCCGCCCCCGAGCGCGGCAAGGCCGACCCCACCGGCGTCGGCGACGCCTTCCGCGCCGGCTTCCTCGCCGGTCTGGCCTGGGGGCTGCCGCTGGAGCGCTGCGGGCAGGTCGGCAACCTGACGGCCACGCACGTGCTGGAGCGCGTCGGCGGCCAGGAGTACGAGCTGGGGCAGAAGGTCTTCATCGAGCGCTTCACGGCCGCGTACGGCGTCGAGGCCGCCGCCGAGATCGCCGCCCACGTGCGCTGCTACCACCCGTAGCGGCCGAGTGTCACGCCCCGCCCGCCGAAGCGCGGCGGGGCGCTCTCCGAGAGCCTTCAGCCCCTGGCGTACACGCGGTGCACGAACTCCGCGAGCTGGGCGTCGGGCAGGTGCTTGGCCAGGTCGGCCTCGCTGATCATGCCGACGATGCGCTCGCCCTCCAGCACCGGCAGCCGCTTGATCTGGTTGTCCTCCATCCGCGCCAGCGCCTCCTCCACGGTGGCGTCGGCCGGCACCCAGACCAGCCCCGTCGCGAGGTCGCCCGCCGTCACCTGCGCGGGGTCGTGACCGGCGGCGACACACTTGATCACGATGTCGCGGTCGGTGATGATGCCCGTGACGCGGTCGTCGGGGCCGCACACCGGCAGCGCGCCCACGTCGTTGTTGCGCATCATCTGCGCCGCCCGGTCGAGCGTCTCGTGCGTGGCGATGCACTCCGCGCCGGTGCTCATCACGTCGCGGGCGGTTTCGTTCCCCTTGGCCATGGTTCTCCCCCGAAGGTCGATGTTCGTCCGGGAGTGGCCTACCCACAAACCGTCAGTAGTTGCGCATCACGTGGATGGCCCAGCCGCCCTGGGGCAGCTCGTACGAGCCCACGTGGCGGTGCGACTTCAGCCGGCACCACGCGGGCACGTCGGTGTAGGCCGCCGGGTCGTCGGCCAGCACGGACACCACGGCGTTGAGCGGGACGTGGTTGATCTGCTCGGCGAGCATGATGATCGGGATCGGGCACTTCTTCCCGAGCGCGTCGATCGTCAAAGCCGGCTGAGTAACCTCGGTCATGCGACTCCTGCGTCGTGGCGGATGCGGCGCACCAGATCGGGCAGCACGGCGAGAAACCTGTCGACCTCGGCCGCGGACGCGCCCCTGGGCAGCGACACCCGGACGTTCCCATGCGTCAGCACGCCCATCGCTTCGAGGACGTGCGATGGACGAAGCGTACTAGCGGTGCACGAACTTCCGGACGATACGGCGAATCCGGCCTTGTCGAGCTCGGTCAGCAGCGCCTCGCCGTCGACGTAGAGGCACGAGAAGGTCACGATGTGCGGGGCGCGGGCGACCGGGTCGCCGATCACCTCCACGTCGGGGACGGTCTTCGCCACCGTCTCCCTGATCCGGTCGACGAGCGCGGACAGCCGCGCCTGCTCCTGGGCCGCCTCGGCGCTCATCGCGCGCAGCGCCGCCGCCGCGGCCACGATGCCCGGCACGTTCTCGAACCCCGGTACGCGCCGCCGCTCACGTTCGTCCTCCGGCAGGAACGAGCGGAAGCGCGTGCCCTTGCGCACCGCGAGCACGCCGACCCCGGCTGGACCGCCCCACTTGTGGGCGCTCGCGGTCAGCACGGCCCAGCCGGGCGGTATCGGCATCCGCCCGGCCGTCTGAGCCGCGTCGACCAGCAGCGCCACCCCGCTCGCGCGGCACGCGGCGGCGGCCTCGGCCACCGGCTGCAACGTGCCGACCTCGTGGTTGGCCGTCTGCAGGCAGGCCAGGGCGGTGCCCGGCCGGGCGACGGCCTCGGCGAAGGCGTCGAGGTCGACCCGCCCCTCCAGGCCCACGCCCACGGTCTCGACCGTGCCGCCGTCGCGTTCGTGCACGCCGGCCGCGTGGAGCACGCTGGAGTGCTCGACCGCGCTGGTGACCAGATGACGCCCGACTCTCCGCCTGCCGTGTAGGGTGCCGAGGACGCCGAGATGCACGGCCTGCGTGCCGGACGAGGTGAACGACACCTCGTCAGGGCGCGCGCCGAGCGCCTCGGCCACCTCCGTGCGGGCCTGCTCCAGCAGCAGGTGGGCACGGCGGGCCTGGCCGTAGAGTCTCGCGGGATCGGCCCAGCCGACGTCGATCGCCGCCAGCAGCGCCTCGCGCGCCTGGGGGTGAAGCGGCTCGCTTGAGGCCGCGTCGCAATACGCCACGAGACTCATCGTCCCACTTCCGGCGCCATCGAGGGGTCGCGCGGTAGGGCGAGGCACCTGCACGCTAATGTGTCTGCAATCAGCTGTGCATTTGGAAATACGAGCACCCAAGGGAAAGACTCTTGGGCTTCATCTGTGGGGTAGGCGATCCGTGAGTCCGACTCGCCGTACGACGCGGCGTTCGTTGGCCCGGCGCAGGGTGCCGCGCGCCGCCGCTTTGGCGTTGCTGCTGGCCACTGCTACGGCGTGTGCTAATGACGTTCCCGAGGCCAAGTGGTCTCAGGGCCTTCTGCCTGACGGCATCACCGAGCAGGCCGGTGTCGTCACGCATCTGTGGAACGGGGCCTGGATCGCCGCACTCGCCACGGGTGCCGTCGTCATCGTCCTGATCGTGTGGGCAGCGATCTTCCACCGCAAGCGCAGGGCGAAGGCGGAGCTGCCGCCCCAGGTGCGCTACAACCTGCCGATCGAGATCCTCTACACGGTGATCCCGCTCGTCATGGTGTCGGTGTTCTTCTTCTTCACCGCCCGCGACAGCAAGGCGCTCACGGATGTGAAGGGTGACGCCACCGTCAAGGTCAAGGTGGAGGCGTTCCAGTGGAGCTGGCGCTTCACCACGACCTACAACGGCAAGACCGCTCAGCCGGTCGCGGGCATGCCGGTCCACGACTACCGTCAGGGTCCCCAGCTGGTCCTGCCGACCAACAGCAAGATTGAGTTCGACCTGTCGACCGACGACGTGATCCACTCGTTCTGGGTGCCCGAGTTCCTGTTCAAGCGGGACATCATCCCCGGCATCCCGGAGGGCAACCCCGGTCGCAAGTTCGAGATCACGACGCTCGGCGACGACAAGGCGGGCAAGGTCTACGCCGGTCGGTGCGCCGAGCTCTGCGGCGTCGACCACAGCCGGATGCTGTTCTCGGTGAAGCTCGTAACCAAGGCTGAGTTCGACACGTACATCGCGACCCAGGCTGGGAGTGCCCAGTGACCGCCATCCAAGAACCACTTCGCGCACCGGTCAGGCCCGTCACCAAGGGCCAGATCATCGCCAAGTGGCTGTCCTCGACTGATCACAAGATCATCGGGCACATGTACCTGATCACGTCGTTCGCCTTCTTCCTGATCGGCGGCGTCATGGCGCTGATCATGAGGGCCGAGCTGGCGCAGCCGGGGCTGCAGTTCACCAGCAACGAGCAGTTCAACCAGCTGTTCACCATGCACGGCACGATCATGCTGCTGATGTTCGCGACGCCGCTGTTCGCCGGCTTCGCCAACGAGCTGATGCCGCTGCAGATCGGCGCCCCCGACGTGGCCTTCCCGCGCCTGAACATGGTGAGCTACTGGCTCTACCTGTTCGGCAGCATCATCGCCGTGTCCGGCTTCCTCACGCCGGGCGGCGCGGCCTCCTTCGGCTGGTTCGCCTACACCCCGCTGTCGAGCGCGATCCAGTCGCCCGGTGTCGGCGGCGACCTGTGGATCATGGGTCTGGCCCTGTCGGGTCTCGGCACGATCCTCGGCGCGGTGAACTTCATCACCACGATCATCTGCATGCGCGCCCCCGGCATGACCATGTTCCGCATGCCGATCTTCACCTGGAACATCCTGCTGACCAGCATGCTCGTGCTGATGGCCTTCCCGGTGCTGGCCGCCGCGCTGCTGGCCCTGGAGGCCGACCGCAAGCTCGGCACCCACATCTTCGATCCCGCCAACGGCGGGCCGATGCTCTGGCAACACCTGTTCTGGTTCTTCGGCCATCCAGAGGTCTACATCATCGCGCTGCCGTTCTTCGGCATCGTGACCGAGGTCCTGCCGGTCTTCAGCCGTAAGCCGATCTTCGGCTACATCAGCCTCGTGGCCGCCACGATCTCGATCGCCGGTCTGTCCATCACGGTCTGGGCGCACCACATGTTCCCGACCGGGCAGGTCCTGCTGCCGTTCTTCTCGTTCATGACGTTCCTCATCGCGGTGCCGACGGGCGTGAAGTTCTTCAACTGGATCGGCACGATGTGGCGGGGGCACCTGTCGTTCGAGTCGCCGATGTTGTTCTCCATCGGCTTCCTGATCACGTTCCTGCTCGGCGGCCTGACCGGCGTCATCCTGGCCTCGCCGCCGCTCGACTTCCACATCAGCGACACCTACTTCGTCGTCGCCCACTTCCACTACGTGGTCTTCGGCACGGTCGTGTTCGCCATGTTCGCCGGGTTCTACTTCTGGTGGCCCAAGTTCACCGGCAAGATGCTCGACGACAAGCTGGGCAAGCTGCAGTTCTGGCTGCTGTTCATCGGCTTCCACACCACGTTCCTGATCCAGCACTGGCTCGGCATGCTCGGCTTCCCGCGCCGCTACGCGGACTACAGCGCGGCCGACGGCTTCACCGACCTCAACATGATCTCGTCCGTGGGCGCGTTCATCCTGGGCGCCTCGACGTTGCCGTTCTTCTACAACGTCTGGAAGACCTGGCGCACCGCGCCCAAGGTCACCGTCGACGACCCCTGGGGCTACGGCGGTTCGCTCGAATGGGCGACCTCCTGCCCGCCGCCGCGGCACAACTTCACCTCGCTGCCGCGCATCCGGTCCGAGCGCCCCGCGTTCGACCTGCACTACCCGCACGTGTCCGCCAAGTCCGCCCAGGAGGTCGAGGCCTGATGAGGGTCCAGGGTTGGCTGTTCCTGCTGTGCGGCCTGTTCTTCGCCGGAGTCGACATCGGCTACTGGTTCTGGACGAAGGCCGCGACCGGTCACGGTGAGCCGGTCGGCACCACCGCCATGGCGATCTCGGTCGGGTTCGCCTTCATGGTCGGCTACTACCTGATGTTCACCTCGCGGCGCATCGGCGCCCAGCCGGAGGACAACAAGGAAGCCGACATCAGCGACGGCGCGGGCGAGATCGGGTTCTTCAGCCCGAGCAGCTGGTGGCCGCTGTTCCTGTGCCTGGCGGCGGCCTTCGCCTTCGCCGGGTTCGTGATCGGCTTCTGGATGTTCCTGATCGGCGTGTTCCTGATCCTCATGGCGATGATCGGGTTCGTGTTCCAGTACTACCGGGGCAACTTCTCGCACTGAGAAGCGGCTCGAAGCGGGCGTGCCTCCCTTGGGGGAGGACGCCCGCTTTTTCATGTTCTTTACCAGGTCACGGATGTGGTGAATGGATCACTCAGGGTAATAAGGGAGGAGAAGGTTGGATCTTGGGTGAGGGAGTCACTCGTGGGGCGCGTTGCGAATGGATCGGCAGGCCTGCTGGCCTTGGCGCTGCTCACGGCGTGCTCGCTGAGCGGCGCCGCCAACGAGGCGAAGGAGCTGTCCGTGGCCGCGCGGGCGGCCACGGTGGTGTTCACGCCGCAGGACAAGAGCGCGAACGTGGCCACCGACCAGCCCGTGGTGGTGTCGGCCCACGGGGGCACGCTCAAGCGCGTACAGGTCGACGGGGGCAGGTCGGGACGGCTGCGGGGGGTGCTCAGCGAGGACGGCACCCGCTGGCGCAGCACGGCCACCGCCCGGCCCGGCACGAGCTACAAGGTCACCGCGGTCACCGTGGACGGCTCGGGCAAGGAGAGCGAGAGCTCCAGCACGTTCAGCACGGTCAAGGGCGACAAGACGTTCGACATCCAGTCCATCACCCCCAACAGGGACGACACCGGGCTGACGGTCGGGATCGGCATGCCCGTCATGATCACGTTCGACAAGCCGGTGAGCGACCGGGTGTCCGTCGAGCGCAACCTCGTCATCCGCAGCTCCAAGCCGGTCGAGGGCGCCTGGCACTGGTTCGACGACAGCCACGTGGACTTCCGGCCGCAGGAGTACTGGCCCGCCTACACCAAGGTCCGGCTGGAGGCGAAGCTGGCCGGCGTACGCGGGGGACAGGGCCTGTACGGCAAGCGCGACGTCACGCTCGACTTCAAGGTCGGCCGTTCCCAGGTCACCAGGGGCAGCACCGACGAGCACGTGCTGACCGTCCGGCGCGACGGCAAGCGCATCCGGCGGATGCCGATGAGCGCCGGGCAGGGCGGGCAGTGGAAGTACTACACGACCTCGGGCGTGCACCTGGCGATGTCGAGGGAGCCGGTGACCGTCATGACCTCGCCCGGCATCGGCCCCGGCCAGTCCGGCTACTACCAGCTGACCGTCTACAACACCGTGCGCATCTCCAACAGCGGCGAGTACGTGCACAGCGCGCCCTGGTCGGTGGGCTCCCAGGGGAACTCCAACGTGAGCCACGGGTGCGTGAACGTCAGCCCGGAGAACGCGGCCTGGTTCATCAAGAACACCCTGATCGGGGACCCGATCATCATCACGGGCTCGCCGCGGAAGCTGGAGCCCACCAACGGGTGGGGCCACTGGCAGGAGAACTGGAAGGACTGGCTCAAGTGGAGCTCGCTCAAGGCGGGCCCCAGCATCACGTTCTGACCCTGTGAGGGGCTGAGCGCCCCTCACGAACGCCCCGGCGCGGCGTTCGCACACCGTCGCCGGGCTTGGTGTGAGAGGCGGTCAGAGACGCCTTCAGGGCTGGTACGTGCCGCTGACCTGGATCCACCGGTCGAGCGTGGCGGCGGCGACGCCCGAGTCCACGGCCTCGATCGCGCGCTCGTAGCCCTTGAGCATCGCCGAGTCGAGGTCGTCGCCCGCGCCGTCGAGCGCCACCAGGGCGGCGGCCGTGTTGAGCAGCACGGCGTCGCGCACCGGCCCCTTCTTGCCGCCGAGCAGGTCGCGGACGGCCTGGGCGTTGAACTCCACGTCACCGCCGCGCAGCGCGCCCGCGTCGGCCCGGGGGATGCCGAGGACCGCGGGGTCGAACGTGGTCTCGGTGGCCGTGCCCTCCCTGACGACCCAGACCGTGGAGGTGCCGGTGATGGTGAGCTCGTCGAGCCCGTCGTCGCCGCGGAACACCAGGGCCGAGACGCCGCGCTCGGCGAAGACGCCGGCGATGACGGGCAGCATGCGGGCGTCGAAGACGCCGATGGCCTGGGCCGAGGGACGCGCCGGGTTGGTGAGCGGGCCCAGGAAGTTGAAGACCGTGGGGACGCCGATCTCCCTGCGCGCGGGACCGGCGAAACGCAGCGCCGGGTGGTAGACCGGCGCGAAGCAGAAGGCGATGCCGGCCTCACGCGCCACCGCCGCGGTCTGCTCCGGCGTCAGGTCGAGCCTGATGCCCATGTGCTCCAGCACGTCGGCGGCCCCGCAGAGCGAGGAGGCCGAGCGGTTGCCGTGCTTGACGACCCGGGCGCCCGCGGCGGCGGCCACGATGGCGGCCATCGTGGAGACGTTGACGGTGTGGGCGCGGTCGCCGCCCGTGCCGACCACGTCGACCACGGGCCCCTCGACGGCCAGCGGGGTGGAGAACTCCAGCATCGTCCTGGCCAGGCCCACCACCTCGGCCACCGTCTCGCCCTTGGCGCGCAGCGCGAGCGCGAAGCCCGCGATCTGGGCGGAGGTGGCGTTGCCCGAGAAGATCTCCCGCATCGCCCAGGCCGTCTCGTCGGCCGTGAGATGCTCGCCGGACAGGAGAGCGGAAAACAGGGCAGGCCAGGTCGTTCGGGAGTCCATGGGCACCTACTTGGCGTTGAGTCGGGTCGAGGAACGGCGGCGCATCAGGTCGGCCACGGTGTCGGCCAGGACCATCGGCTCCAGAGGCTGCGGGACGACCGCGTCGGCCTTGGACCAGTCGGCGAGCCAGCGGTCGTCGCGCCTGGCGATGATCAGGCAGATGGGCGGGCAGTCGTAGACCTCGTCCTTGGCCTGCCGGGAGATGCCCATGCCGCCGGCGGGCTGGGTCTCGCCGTCGAGGATCGCCACGTCGATCTCGCCGGACGCGAGCCACTGGTGGACCTTGGGCTCGGTGGCGCACTCCACGATCTCGACGAGGGGCAGATCGGCGGCCGGCCGCCGGCCGATCGCCTGGCTCACCTCGGCCCTCGTCGTGGCGTCGTCGCTGTAGACGAGGATCCTCATCGTGTCGTCGGTGCTCCCAGAGGACGTCACTGTCGCGCTCACTATCGGTCGAAGCTGTATGGTCACCTGGATCGTACCGGTGCCCCGGCATGCAATCCCAGGCCACCAGCTTGGACAGGCGATTTGTACCAATTTTTCACAGCTTGGTGGCCGGTTTGTTCCTGCTAACGGGGGGTCGTGCGCCGGACCGACCACCGGAGCCGCAATAATGCTGCCCGTGGCGACAGCATCCGCAATAACTTCGACGACGACAGCACAGTCGTACCGCCGGCCGAACCTGGTCAGTGTCGGGACGATCGTCTGGCTGTCCTCTGAGCTCATGTTCTTCGCGGCGCTGTTCGCGATGTACTTCACCATCCGGTCGGTGAGCGAGGGGAAGGGCATCGAGTGGGGCCCTTCCTTCCTTCCTGCAGGCGTGGAAGCCGCAGAAGGCGCTCACCTGAACATCCCGTTCGCGACGGTCAACACGATCATCCTGGTCCTGTCGAGTGTGACGTGCCAGCTTGGCGTGTGGGCCGCGGAGAAGGGGCAGGTCGGCAAGCTCCGCTTCTGGTACATCATCAGCTTCCTGATGGGCGCGATCTTCGTCGCCGGTCAGCTGTACGAGTACATGGAGCTGGCGTCAGAGGGCGCGACCCTGTCCGCTAACGCCTACACCTCGGTGTTCTACCTGACGACGGGCTTCCACGGCCTGCACGTGACCGGTGGCCTGATCGCGTTCCTGTTCATGCTGGGACGCACGTACGCCGCGAAGCGCTTTACGCATGAGCAGGCCACCAGCGCGATCGTCGTGTCTTACTACTGGCACTTCGTAGACGTCGTCTGGATCGGTCTTTTCGCGACCATCTACATCATTCGTTAAGGAACGGGATCTCTGTGACTAGGATCACCGCTTGGCGGCGGCATCCCCTCGCGAGATACGCCGTCCTGATTTTGGCGTTGGCGCTGGTCGGGATGGTATACGCCGCCTTTGTCCAGGCGGGTAAGCCTGCCGACGCGGCACTGGCGGCAGGCAAGGTCGACGACGTGGCCGAGGGCAAGAGCCTCTTCGTGGCCCACTGCTCGAGCTGCCACGGCATGAACGCCGAGGGCACCGCGACGGCGCCCACGCTCGTCGGGGTCGGCGCCGCGGCGGTCGACTTCCAGATGAGCACCGGCCGCATGCCCGCCGCCAACCCGGGCCCCCAGGCGCCGCGCAAGCCGGCGGCGCACTGGGTCAACGAGGAGACGACCAGGCAGGTCTCGGCGTACGTGCAGTCGCTCGGCGGCGGGCCGCAGGTGCCGGCCAAGGAGCAGGTCGACCCCAAGGGCGGCGACGCCGGCCGGGGCGGCGAGCTGTTCCGCGCCAACTGCATCCAGTGCCACAACTGGGTCGGCGCCGGCGGCGCCTTGACGCAGGGCAAGTACGCGCCCAACCTGAACGAGGCGTCTCCCACTCAGATCTACGAGGCGATGGTCACCGGTCCGCAGGCCATGCCGGTCTTCAACGACACGACGATCACGCCCGACGAGAAGCGTGACATGATCGCGTACATCACCCAGGTCCGTGAGCAGAAGGACCCCGGAGGTTTCGGCCTCGGGCGCATCGGCCCGGTCACCGAAGGTCTCGTAGCCTTCGTGGTGGGCATCGCCGCCCTCGCCCTCGCCGCCATCTGGATCACCGCGAAGAAGCGACAGAAGTCATGACAGACAACGAGCACGAGATCGAGCAGCCGGACGAGCGCGTGCCCAAGCGCGTCATCGGCACTCCCGCGCCGGGCACCTCGATGCTCGGCGCCACGGAGACGGACGACGCGGCGGGCCGCGACGTCCCCGGCGTGACGCTGCAGGACGAGACCAAGGCCCGCAAGGCCGAGAAGATCGTGGCGCTCTGCTTCACGATCACGTTCCTGGCCGCCATCGCCTTCATCATCTCCTACGTGGTGTTCCAGGTCGGCAGCCCAGAGGCGACGGGGGTCTCCAACCTCGCGCTCGGCGGCACGCTGACGCTGGCCATCCTCGGCCTGGCGGTCGGCATCGTGGTCTGGGTCCGCCAGATCATGCCGAAGTACGCCCTGGTCCAGGAGCGCCACCCGATGGCCTCGGCGGAGGACGACCGCGAGGTCGTCGCCGACACCTTCGTGCAGGGCGCCAACGAGAGCGGCTTCGTCAAGCGCAAGCTGCTGCGCCGCACGCTGCTGCTGGCCGCCGCGCCCCTCGGCCTGGTGCCGCTGGTGCTGCTGCGCGACCTCGACAACTCCAAGATGCCCGGCGCGAAGTTCAACAAGATGCTGCGCCACACCGTCTGGGGCGAGAAGACCAAGGACGGCAAGCCGCTGCGGCTCGTCGTCGAGGGCACCGGCCAGCCGATCCGCGCGGCCGACTTCAACTCGCCCGGCGGCATCCTGTCGGTGGTGCCGGAGGGCTACCAGCACGACCTCAACGCGCTCGCCAAGGCCACGCTGATCCTGATCAAGTTCCGTCCGGAGGAGATCAAGAGCGGCGTCAAGCAGAACTGGACGCACGACGGGATCGTCGCCTACTCCAAGATCTGCACCCACGTGGGCTGCCCGGCCGCGCTCTACGAGCAGACCACCCACCACATCCTGTGCCCGTGCCACCAGTCGACGTTCGACGCCGCCGACGGGGCGAAGGTCATCTTCGGCCCGGCCGCCCGGCCGCTGCCGCAGCTGCCGATCACCGTCGACAGCGAGGGCTATCTCATCGCCCAGGGTGACTTCAACGTGCCCGTCGGTCCCAGCTACTGGGAACGCGGCGACGCCGAGGCCGAGGCCAGGGAGAAGGGAGGCCAGGCATGAGCGACCTCAACGCCGTACCGAAGGCCATCGCCGGGCCGTCGACCTTCCTCGACGACCGCCTGGGCGGTGCGAAC
This sequence comes from Nonomuraea sp., assembly GCA_013362835.1. The sequence continues at coordinate 14,543 of JABFVJ010000121.1, forward strand.
GCGCTCAAGCGCAACCTGCGCAAGATCTTCCCCGACCACTGGTCGTTCCTGCTGGGTGAGATCGCGCTCTACTCGTTCATCATCCTGCTGCTGACCGGTACGTTCCTGACGCTGTGGTTCAAGCCGAGCATGGGCGAGATCGCCTATGACGGCTCGTACGCGCCGCTCAAGGGCGTCATGATGTCGGAGGCCTACGCGTCGTCGCTGGAGATCAGCTTCGACGTCCGGGGTGGTCTGCTCATGCGGCAGATGCACCACTGGGCGGCCCTGCTCTTCGTGGCCGGCATGACGGTCCACATGCTCCGCGTGTTCTTCACCGGCGCCTACCGCAAGCCGCGCGAGCTCAACTGGATCATCGGCGTGCTGCTGCTGACCCTGGCGCTGGCCGAGGGCCTGACCGGCTACTCCCTCCCCGACGACCTGCTCTCCGGCGCCGGTCTGCGGATCACCGAGGGCGTGGCGATCTCGCTGCCGCTGGTGGGCACGTACATCACGTTCTTCCTGTTCGGCGGGGAGTATCCGGGCGGGGATGTCATCGCCCGGTTCTACTCGCTGCACATCCTGCTCATCCCGGGCATCCTGCTGGCGCTGGTCACGGCGCACATGGTGCTCATGTGGGTGCAGAAGCACACGCAGATGCCAGGCAAGGGACGTAACAACCACAACGTCGTGGGCGCGCCGTTCTACCCGGCCTTCATGGCCAAGGCGGGCGCGTACTTCCTGTTCACGCTCGCCGTGATCTCGGGGCTGGCGACGTTCGCGCAGATCAACCCGATCTGGCTGTTCGGGCCGTACACGCCGGCGGACGTGTCGGCCGGTTCGCAGCCCGACTGGTACATGGGCTTCCTCGAAGGCGCGCTGCGGCTCATGCCGCCGTGGGAGTGGAACCTGTTCGGCACGGCCCACGCGGGCACGCTGCCGCTGAGCGTGATCATCCCGGCCCTGGTGCCCATGGGCATCATCATGACCGGGCTCGCGCTCTACCCGTTCCTGGAACGCTGGGTCACCGGCGACAACCGCGAGCACCACATCGCCGACCGGCCGCGCAACAACCCGCACCGCACCTCGATCGGCATCTCCGCGATGACGTTCTACGGTGTCCTGTGGCTGCTCGGGGCCAACGACGAGCTCTCGGCCAACTTCCACGTGAGCCTCAACTGGACCACGTACATCGGACGAGGGCTGATCTTCATCGCGCCGGCGCTGGCGTACCTGATCACCTACCGCATGTGCCTCGGCCTGCAGCGCAGCGACGCGGCGATCATCGGGCACGGTGTGGAGTCGGGCGTCATCAAGCGGCTGCCGCACGGCGAGTTCATCGAGGTGCACACGCCGCCGGCCGACGACATCGAGGCCCACATGCGGGGCAAGGAGCCGGTCGCGGCGGTGCCGGTCGACGAGGACGCCTCGGGCATCCCGCCGAAGGGCATGCGCGGGCCGCTCGGCAAGCTCCGCGGTCGCATGTCCAAGGCGTACGGCGGCGAGAAGATCCCGCTCGACGACGGCCACCACGCCGAACACGACGACCACGCGGCTCTCGACGCCGGCGACGACCGCAGCCTCACGCATTAAAAGTTTTTCGTCATAGATCGGCCCGGACGGGTTTCCGTCCGGGCCGATCGTTTTCCGTCTCGTTCGGGGAAGTCCATTCCTCACGGCTTCGCCGGGTGGGCCGCACGCGCCGTAGCCCCTTGCCGTCCGTCCTGGCCGGTCGTGAAGGCCCACGGGCCGCTCGCCGTGACGACGCGCTCTGCAGGCCCTCTCCGTGGTCACTCGTTCGCCGACCGGCGAACGGTTCGCCCATACCGGCCCTTGGTCGTCGGGTGGGTGATTTGGGGGGTCAGTCGGTTTCGGGGAAGCCGATGGAGAAGGCGGCGTCGAGGTCGTGCTTGGAGTAGGTGCGGAAGGCGATGTGGGTTTCGGTGTGCTCCACGCCGTCGACCTTGTTCAGGCGGCCCGGGATGACCTCGGCCACCTCTTCGTAGCGGGCGACCCGGACCATGGCGAGCAGGTCCCATTCGCCGGTGATGGAGTAGACCTCGCTGACCCCGTCGATCTCGGCGATCGTCTGGGCGACCTCCGGGATCCGGTCTACCTCGGCCTTGATGTGGACAATTGCCGTGACCATGGTCCCACCTTATCGGGTCATCCCCAGGGCCGCCCCTCCCGGTCGCGGCGCTGGTCGAGGCCGCGATAGGCGAGGTCGATGCGGGCCTTGTGGCGGGCTGCGCCGCGCGCGGGGAGCGACCACACGCCGTCGACCTCCACCAGCCGGACCCCGGGGGACTCCAGCCAGCGGAGAATGCACTCGGTCTCCTCGGCGCTCGCGGCGTGGACCGGGCCGGGGCCGGGGATGACGGCCTCCGCCATGGCCTTGAGCGAGGCGACGAAGGGGGTCGGATGGGCGCCCTTCGGCATGACCCCGGCGGCGGCGAGCCGGCCGTAGCGGATCACGTGGATGTCCCAGCCGCCGTCGAAGGCCGGGCTCGCGGCCACCAGCTCGGGGATGCGGGTGATGGCGCTCAGGCGCTGCATGCGCGCCGCCGCCCGGACGAACGCGGCCAGCCGGTCGCGGTCGATCGAGGCCTCCTCGTAGCGCTGCTCGACCGACAGGCGCTCCATGCGGGCCGAGACGGCGGTGAAGACGAGCGAGGCGTCGGAGGTCATGGCCCGGCGCGCGCTCTCGACGTGCGCGGAGTATTCCTCCGGGGTCTCCTTGCCCGCGCAGGGCGCGCCGCAGCGGCCCATCTCGTGCAGGACGCAGGCCGCGCGGCGGGTGCGCAGGCTGATCGGCTGGGTGCACTGGCGCAGCGGCACCGCTTCGTGCAGGGCGATGCGCGCCTCGTCGGCCAGGCGGGTGCTGGTGAACGGGCCGAGGTAGGTGGCGTCGTCGTCCTTGAGGTCGCGGACGATCGACAGCCGCGGGAACGCGTCGGTGGTGAGCTTGAGCCAGACGACCTTCTCCGGGAAGCGCGACCTGCGGTTGTAGCGGGGTTTGGCGCCGCCGATCAGCCGCAGCTCCCTGACCTCCGCCTCCAGGGCCGTCGCGCAGACGATGTGGCGCACCCGGTCGGCGATGCCGATCATCTCGCGGATGCGGGGACGGGTCTCGCTGGCGGTGAAGTAGGAGCGCACCCGGTTGCGGAGGTTGGTGCTCTTGCCGATGTAGAGGACCTCGCCGCGTTCGTCCTCGAAGAAGTAGACGCCGGGGGCGTGCGGGACGGACTCGGCCAGGTGGCGCTTGCGCTGCTGCTCCGGCGTGGGGGCGCGGACGAACGACTTGAGCTCTTCGAGCGTGTGCACCTGGAAGGAACCGGCCCGCTCGATCAGCCCGTGGAGCACGTGGACGGTCGCCCTGGCGTCCTGGAGGGCGCGGTGGCACGGGTCGGTCGGGCTGTGGAAGAACCTGGCCAGCGTGGACAGCTTGGCGTTGGGCGTCTCGTCGCGGGTCAGCACGCGCCTGGCCAGGTCGACGGTGTCGACGACCGGGTTGGCGGGCGGGGGATAGCCGTGGGCGGCGCAGGCGGCCTTGACGAAGCGGGTGTCGAAGCTCGCGTTGTGGGCCACCAGCGTGGCGCCCCTGATGAACTCCAGGAAGCTCGGCAGCACCGACTCGATGCGCGGCGCGGCGACGACCATGGCGTCGGTGATGCCGGTCAGCACCGAGATGAACGGCGGGATCGGCCCTCCGGGATCGACCAGCGTGGAGAACTCGCCCAGCACCTCTCCCGCCCGGACCTTGACCGCGCCGATCTCGGTGATCGAGTCCTCGGCGGGGGAGCCGCCGGTGGTCTCGAGGTCGAACACGACGAACGTGACGTCGCTCAGCGGGGTGCCGAGCTCGTCGAGGGTGCCTTGAACCGCGTCCACGTTCCAAGACCATAGAGAGGGGGACCGACAGTTACCCTGGCAACCCACTCCCAGGGTCTTGCGAGCGGCGGCCGCGAGGGGAGCCGGAGCGGTAATGACGGTCGAATAACCATCGGTCTTGATCCTTAGTTACCCTTCCCTTTATGTCCGCGGGAAGACTTGCCGGCCGCTACTCCCTGCTGCGCCCCCTCGGCGCGGGAGGCATGGGGAAGGTGTGGCTGGCCAAGGACGAGATGCTTGACCGTGAGGTCGCGGTCAAGGAGCTCACGCTGCCCGAGGGCATGTCGCCCAAGGAGCGCTCGGACTCGGTCACGAGGGCGGTGCGCGAGGCGCAGGCCACCGCGCGGCTGCGCCACCCCGGCATCGTGGCGCTGCACGACGTCATCGTGGAGCACGAGCGTCCGTGGCTGGTCATGGAGTTGCTGCGGGGCCGCACGCTGGGCGAGACCGTACGCGAGTTCGGCCCGATGCCCCCCGAGTACGCCGCCCGCGTCGGCGCCGACGTCCTGGAGGCGCTGGGGGCCGCCCACGCGCAGGGCCTGCAACATCGCGACGTGAAGCCGGGCAACGTGTTCCTGACCGAGAGCGGCAGGGTCGTGCTGACCGACTTCGGCATCGCCCGGCAGGAAGGGCAGTCCACGCTCACCGAGCAGGGGCTGATGATCGGCTCGCCCGGGTTCATCGCGCCGGAGCGGCTGGAGGGCGAGCCCGGCGGCCCGGCCAGTGACCTGTGGTCGCTCGGCGCGACCCTGTTCGTGGCCGTGACCGGCGGCAACGCCTACGAGGGCTCGGTCGCCGACCGGGTCAGGGCCACCGTGACCCAGCCGGTGCCGGTCGCGCCGGGGCCGCTCGGGCCGCTGCTCGCCGCCATGATGGCGCGTCATCCGGCCGCCCGCCCCGATCCCCGTACCGTCGTGAACGCGTTCAGGCAGGTGGCCGCGGGCGGTCCGCCACCCGTGCTGCAGCCCGGCCAGGTCGACACGGCGCCGCGCAGGCGGCGGGGCATGCGGCGCGGCCGGGCGCTGCTGTGGACGGCCGTCGCCGCGGCGCTGGTCGTCGCCGCCGCGGCCACCGGCTTCTTCGTGCTGCGCG
>JABFVJ010000240.1 GCA_013362835.1 Nonomuraea sp.
AGACCTTCCTTGGCCAGCTGGCGCAGCGCGTGGTAGATCGAGCCCGACCTGAGCCCCGCCCACTGCCCGGCCTCCCACGACTCCAGCTCGGAGCCCACCAGGTAGCCGTGTGCCCGGCCGTGCAGCCGCACCACGCCGAGGACCAGCAGTCGCGTCGCCGACATCGTCTCCCTCACTCGCCGAGGCCCGGCACCCGCCAAGCAACCGCCCTGCCGAACAGGCTAGCCGCCGTGCCGGTGTGAGGGCGCGGTCAGGCGGGGGCCGGGCCGGTGCTGCCGCGCGGCGTGAGCGCCGCCGCCTGGTCCTCGAAGGGCGGCACGCTCTCGCCCGCGATCAGGGCCAGCAGCCGCTGCGCCGCATGCCCGCCGTACGCCGGTATGTCCCTGGTCAGCGCCGTGAGCGGCGGCCGGACGACCTGGGCGAGCGGCGAGTCGTCCCAGGCCACGATGGACAGGTCGCGTGGCACCTCGACCCGCATCTCCTGCGCGACCGACAGCCCGGCCACGGCCATGATGTCGTTGTCGTAGACGATCGCGGTGGGCCGCGCGGGCGAGCTGAGCAGGCGCCGGGTGGCCCGCGCGCCCTCCTCGCCGGTGTAGTCGGTGTGCATGGTCACGTGCTCGGCCACACCAGCGCACGCCTGCTCGAACGCCTGGTCGCGCACCTTCGTGTGGACCAGCTCGGGCAGGCCGGCGACGCGGGCGATGCGGCGGTGGCCGAGCGCCACGAGGTATTCGACGGTCTCGCGTACGGCCTCGCCGTCGTCGGACCAGACCGCCGACAGCGAGCCGGACTCCGAGGGATGGCCGATGACGACGACGGGCATGCCCAGCCGTTCGAGCTCGGCCACGCGGGAGTCGGAGTGGTGCAGGTCCACGAGGAACACGCCGTCGATGCGGCTCTCGCCCCACCAGTGGCGGTAGACCTCGCTCTCCTGCTGGTGGCTGGTGACGACCTGGAGCAGCAGCGCGTACGACCGGTCGGCGAGCACGCCCTCGATCCCGCTGATCAGCTCCATGAAGAACGGCTCCACGCCCAGGATGCGCGCGGGACGGCAGAGCGCGAGGCCGACGCAGTTGGCCCGTGCGCCGTTGAGCGCGCGGGCGGCGCTGTTGGGCCGCCAGCCGATCTCGTCGGCGATGGCGATGATCCTGGCCCGCGTCGCCGCCGAGACGCCCGGCTGCCCGTTGAGCGCGTAGGAGACCGCCACCTTGGACACTCCCGCCCTGGTGGCGATGTCGGCGATCGTCGGTCGCTTCACGGACTCCCTCTCTGAACCGGATAACCCCACATACTGTAGGCCACCAGGGCGGTCCAGGGACGGCGAGGCTTATTAACCGTTTAAGCCGCGTGCCAGGGACGGGTCGGCTCGGTCTCCTTGGCGGCCTCGGCCACCCGCAGCGCGTACGTGGGACGCTCGGCGCCCGCCACCTGGCCCAGGTAGGTGTGGCCGGTCAGGTGGCACCAGGCGGGCAGGTCGACGGGCGCGGCGGGGTCGGCGGCGATCAGGTGGATCACGGCGCCGGGACCGGCCCTGAGCACGTGTCCGCGCAGCTCGATGAGCAACTGGACGCAGAGCTTGTCGCCGCCGTCGACCACGAGATCAGGTTCGAGCATGCGTATAGGAAACCATGCCGCCGGGGGTCAGGAGGCGGTGGAGTCCCTGATCACGAGGTGGCACGGCATGCGGTGCACGCCGGGCGTGGCCTTGCCGTCGATGGCGGCGAACAGGTGTTGCGCGGCGGTCCTGCCGAGCGCTTCGAGGTTCATGTCCACGGTGGTCAGCGCCGGGCGGGTCTCGGTGGACAGCACCTCCCAGTTGTCGTAGCCCACGACGGCGATGTCGTCGGGCACCCGCCGCCCGCGCTCCCTGGCCGCCTCCACGAACCCGGCGGCGATCTGGTCGCTGCCGCAGAACACCGCGTCGAAGTCGAGCCCGCTCATCAGCAACATCTCGGCCGCGTGCCGCCCCCACCGCTGCGACCAGGGCCCGGACAGCGTCTCCCCGGCCCGCTCGACGCCCGAGTCGGCGAGCGCGCGCAGCAGCCCCTCCTCGCGGTCGCGGGCCGCCTTGTAGTCCATCGGGCCGGTGATGTGCGCGATGCGGCGGCGGCCCATGGCGAGCAGGTGCTTGACGGCCATCTCCGCCGCGCCGACGTCGTCGGGCACGAACGACACGTCGGACGGGTCGTCGGACGGGCCGTAGGCGTAGACGACGGGCACCGGCAGGTCCTTGCTCACCGACGGGCGCGGGTCGGTGCTCTCGCCCACCACGATCAGCCCGTCGACCCGGCGCGACAACAACGCGCGCAGGTGGTGCTGCTCCCTGATCACGTCGCCGCGCGCGTCGCAGAGCAGCACGGCCATCTCACCCGCGCCGAACGCGTCCTCGGCGCCGAGCAGCACCGGGATGCCGAACCTGCCGACGCTGTCGGAGGTGAGCAGCCCGACCGTGCGCGTCTGGCCGGACAGCAGCCCTCTGGCCAGGGCGTTGGGCTGGAAGGAGAGCTCGGCGGCGGCGGCGAGCACCCGCTCGCGCGTCGTCGCCCGCACGTCCTGCCGGCCGTTGAGCGCCTTGGAGGCCGTGGCGATCGAAACCCCCGCCAGCGAGGCCACATCGTTGATGGTCGCCCGCTTGTTCGCCATGCTCGAAACCCTTTTCGGTAAAGATGTACTGCTGATCAGCCTAGCAGCCATTGACATGGACTCTTGTTTCTTTTACGTTTCCGAAAACCTTTAAGTCCAGGAGTACATCATGAGACGACGGCTGGCCGGGATCTCCCTCCTTGCTCTGTTAACGCTCACAGCGGCGGCCTGCGGCAGCGGCGGCGGCGATGAGGGCGGCGGCAGCACGCAGGCGGCGGGTCCGGTGGAGATCACCATGTGGACCCGCGCCGCCACCCAGGCCCAGAGCGAGCGGCTGGTCAAGGCCTACAACAGCACGCACAAGAACCAGGTGAAGCTCACCGTCATCCCCACCGACAACTACCAGCCACGCATCGCCGCCGCGGCGGGCGCCAAGCAGCTGCCCGACGTGTTCGCCGCCGACGTCATCTTCGTCCCGAACTACACCTCCCAGGGTCTGTTCATGGACCTCACCGACAGGATCGCGGCCCTGCCGTTCAAGGACAAGCTCGCGCCCTCGCACATGAAGCTGGGCACGCTCGACGCCAAGCAGTACACGCTCCCGCACACCCTCGACCTGTCGGTCTGGTTCTGGAACAAGGACCTGTACGAGAAGGCCGGGCTCGACCCGGAGAAGGGCCCGAAGACGCTCAAGGAGTTCGCCGAGCAGGCCACGACCGTCCAGGAGAAGCTGGGCAAGGACGGCAAGGTGCACGGCACGTTCTTCGGCGGCAACTGCGGCGGCTGCTACGTCTTCACCTTCTGGCCGTCGGTCTGGGCGGCCGGCGCCCAGGTCATGAACGCCGAGGGCACGACCTCGCTGAACGACCAGCCCGCGATGACCGACGTCTTCAAGATCTACCGCGACCTGTACGAGAAGAAGGCCACCGGCCCCACGGCCAAGGAGGAGCAGGGCCCGACCTGGACCGGCTTCTTCCCCAAGGGCGAGATCGGCGTCATGCCGATGCCCTCGACCACGCTCGGCACGATGCCCGCCGGCATGAAGATCGGCGTCGCCCCGATCGCCGGCCCCGACGGCGGCGAGTCGACGTTCGTCGGCGGCGACTCCATCGGCATCTCGGCCACGAGCGAGCACGCGGACGCGGCCTGGGACTTCCTGTCGTGGAGCGTGGGCGACGAGGCGCAGGTCGAGGTCATGGCCAAGAACAAGGACGTGGTCGCCCGCACCGACCTGGCGAGCAACAAGTACTCCGCCGAGGACCCGCGCGTGGTGCTGATCAACTCGCTGGTGGGCAAGGGTCAGACGCCGTACGCGCTGCGTTTCGGCCAGACGTTCAACGACCCGCAGGGGCCGTGGCTGCGCCTGGCCCGTGAGGCCGTGTTCGGCGACGCCTCGAAGGTGCCGCAGCTCAACGCCGAGATCACGAAGTCCTTGCAGCAATGACGTTGACCATCACGCGATCCGGGCGGAAAGCGGCGCACTCCACGCCGCCCGCCCGGTGGCGGAGCAGGAAGGCGCAGGGCTGGCTGTACGCGGCGCCGACCGCCGTCATCGTGGGCGCGTTGTTCCTCGCGCCCCTGGCGCTGGTCGTCTGGATGTCGCTGAACCGCTGGCCGCTGCTCGGCCAGGCCGCCTTCAACGCCCCCGCCAACTATCTCAAGATCGCTGACAATCCGCTCTTCGTCGACGCGGTGCTCTTCACGCTGAAGTACACCGCGATCACCACCGTCCTGCTGTCGGCCGTGGCGCTCGGCCTCGCCCTGCTGGTGCAGGAGCGCAGGCCGGGCGTCGGCTTCTTCAGGACCGCGTTCTTCCTGCCGGGGGCGGTCGGGTTCGCCGCGGCGGGCCTGCTGTTCTACGGCATGCTCAACAACGACTTCGGCCCGATCGACCCGATGCTCCAGGCCCTCGGCATCACCGGCGAGCCGGTGAAGTGGATCGGCACGCCGAACATGGCGCTGTTCTCCACGATCACGCTGGTGTTGTGGCGGTTCGCCGGGTTCAACATGCTCATCCTGCTGACCGGCCTGCAGGCGATCCCGGTCGAGGTGTACGAGGCCGCGCGGAGCGACGGCGCCAACCGGTGGCAGATCTTCACGAAGATCACCCTGCCGCTGCTGCGCCCGACGCTGGCGCTCATGCTGATCCTCAGCGTCACCGGCTCGCTGCTGGCCTTCGACCAGTTCTTCGTCTTCACCAACGGCGGCCCCGACAACAGCACGGTCTCGATGGT
>JABFVJ010000043.1 GCA_013362835.1 Nonomuraea sp.
TGTGGCGCAAGGTCTTCGGCGCCGAGGGCCTGGTCAACGCCGTGCTCTCGGTCTTCGGGATCCAGGGCCCCGGCTGGGTCAGTGACCCGGACACCGCCCTGGGCACGCTGATCCTCCTGCACGTCTGGACGTTCGGCGCCCCGATGATCATCTTCCTGGCCGGCCTGAGGCAGATCCCCAGCAGCTACTACGAGGCCGCCTCCGTGGACGGCGCGAGCCGGCTCCGCCAGTTCCGCTCGATCACGCTGCCGCTGCTCACCCCGATCATCTTCTTCAACCTGGTGCTGGAGATCATCAAGTCGTTCCAGTCGTTCACGCAGTCGTTCATCGTCAGCAACGGCTCGGGCGGCCCCGCCGACTCCACGATGTTCAACACGCTCTACCTCTACCTGAAGGGGTTCAAGAGCTTCGACATGGGCTACGCGGCCGCGATGGCCTGGGTCCTGCTGCTCATCATTGCCGGCCTCACCGGGGTGAACTTCCTCGCGTCCAAGTATTGGGTCTTCTATGGCGACACCAAGTAGGCCGATCCCCGTCCTGTTCCGCCCGCTCAAGGGCGGCCGGGTCGTCAAGCACGTGCTGCTGATCGGGTTCGGGCTGGTCATGCTCTATCCGCTGCTGTGGATGATCTCCAGCTCGCTCAAGCCGGAGGAGCTGATCTTCCGGCAGCCCGGCCTGTGGCCGAGCGAGGTCACCCTGGAGAACTACACCGACGGCTGGAACGCGCTGAAGCATCCCTTCGGCTACTACCTGTGGAACTCCGCCGTCATCACGATCCTGTCGGTGGTGGCGAACCTGGTGGCCTGCTCCCTGGCCGCCTACGCCTTCGCCCGGCTGAACTTCCCGCTGAAGAAGCTGTGGTTCACGATCATGCTGGGCACGATCATGCTGCCGCACCACGTGCTGATCGTGCCGCAGTACATCATGTTCTCCAAGCTCGACCTGATCAACACGATCTGGCCGCTGGTCATGCCGAAGGTGCTGGCCACGGACGCGTTCTTCGTCTTCCTGATGGTGCAGTTCATCCGTTCGCTGCCCACCGAGCTGGACGAGGCCGCGGAGATCGACGGGGCCGGCTACTGGCGGACCTTCATCAGAGTGATCATGCCGCTCTGCACCCCGGCGCTGGCCACGACGGCGATCTTCACGTTCATCTGGACGTGGAACGACTTCCTCAGCCAGCTCCTCTACCTCAACAACCCGGACAACTTCACCGCTCCGGTCGCCTTGCGCACCTTCCTCGACGCCAGCAGCGATTCGTCGTGGGGCCCGATGTTCGCCATGTCGATCATCGCTCTCGGGCCGATCTTCGGTTTCTTCCTGGCCGGTCAGAAGTACCTGATCCGTGGTGTGGCCACCACGGGACTGAAGTAGTTCCTCCACCCCCCAACAACATGAACTCCCACAGGAGGTAGAGCCGTGAGCTCTGGCAAGAAGATGTGGTCGGCGGCGCTGCTCGCCACCGCTGTGCTGGCGGTCACCGCGGCCTGCGGCAGCGGCGGCGGCGGCGACGAGGGCGCCGACGGGAAGATCAAGCTGCGTTTCTCCTACTGGGGCAGCGATGCGCGGCAGAAGATGACCGAAGAGGCCATCAAGAAGTTCGAGGCCAAGAACCCGAACATCGACGTCGAGGGCGAGTTCTCCGACTTCGCCAGCTACTACGAGACGCTGTCCACGAAGGTCGCCGCCAGCGACGCCCCCGACGTGATCACGATCGAGATCCGCGGCCTGCGCGAGTACGCCGACCGCGGCAGCCTGGCCGACCTGGCCGGCAAGGTCCAGACGGCCGACATCGACCCCAAGCTGCTCGGCTCCGGCGCCGTGGAGGGCAAGCAGTACGCCATCCCCACCGGCTCCAACGTCTTCGCCGTGGTCGTCAACCCGGGCCTGGCCGAGAAGTCCGGCCAGAAGGTGCCCGACGACACCAAGTGGACCTGGGACGAGTACGTCGACTGGAGCTCCAAGATCACCGCCAAGGGCGGCGGTTCGGTCTACGGCACCCAGCTCAACTGGAACCCCGCCTTCCTGCAGATCTTCGCCGCCCAGCGCGGTGAGCCCTTCTACCAGGGCAACAAGATCGGCGTCTCGCCCCAGACCATCAAGGACTGGTGGGCCGTCATGCAGGACGCGATCAAGACCAAGGGCAGCCCCGACGCCGCCAAGACCGCCGAGGTCGGCGCGACCAGCATCGACCAGTCGCTGCTCGCCACCAACACCGGCGCGTCCGGCATGTGGTGGAGCAACCAGCTCGGCGCCGTCACCAAGGCGTCCGGCCAGGACATGAGCCTGCTCCGCCTGCCCAAGTCGGCCGACGCCTCCACCGGCGGCATGTTCCTGCAGCCCGCGATGTTCTACACGGCCTCCTCCAAGAGCGAGCACGCCGCCGAGGCCGCCAAGTTCATCGACTTCATGATCAACGACCCGGAGGTCGGCTCGATCATCCTCAGCGACCGCGGCCTGCCGGCCAGCTCGAAGGTGCTGGCGGCGGTCAAGGACAAGCTGCCCCCGGCCGACCAGAAGACGCTGGCGTTCGTCGACAGCATCAAGAGCGAGCTCGGTGACACGCCCACCGCTCCGCCGAAGGGCGCGAGCGCGCTGGAGGACATGGTCAAGCGCTACACCGAAGAGGTCATCTTCGGCCGTATGACGCCGGACGACGCCGCCCAGAAGTTCCTGACCGAGGCCAACGCCGCCCTCGCCGGCTGAGAGGACAACCATGAAGTACGCGTTCGTCGGGCTCGGGCACCGCGCGCAGATGTACGTCGACGCGCTGCTCGGCGAGTGGCGCGACACCGGCACCATCGTCGCCCTGTGCGACTCGAACCGCACCCGCATGGACTACTACGTCGAGCGGATCGGCCACGAGGTGCCCTGTTTCGCCCCAGCCGAGTTCGGGAAGGTGATCGAGCTCGCGGACGCGGTCGTGGTCGCGACCGTGGACGCCGCGCACGCCCGCTACGTGTGCGCGGCGCTCGACGCCGGCCGCGACGTCATCGTCGAGAAGCCGCTCACGGTGGACGCCGAGAGCTGCGCGGCCATCGCCGAGTCGGCCCGGCGCGGCACCGGACAGCTGATCGTCACCTTCAACTACCGGTACTCGCCGCGTAACTCGGCCGTCCGCCGCCTGCTGATGGAGGGGGCCATCGGCGACGTGACGTCCGTGCACTTCGAGTGGACGCTCGACACCATCCACGGCGCCGACTACTTCCGCCGCTGGCACCGCGACCGGGCCAGCTCGGGCGGCCTGCTCGTGCACAAGTCCACCCACCACTTCGACCTGGTCAACTGGTGGCTCGGGGCCGCGCCCGAGACCGTCTTCGCGCAGACCTCGCTGCGGTTCTACGGCTCGTCCAACGCGCGGGCGCGGGGGCTGGAGGAACGTCCCGAGCGCGGCCAGGGCGCCCCGGGGCTCGGCAGCGACCCGTTCATCCTGGACATCTCCGCCGATCCCCGGCTCAAGCGCCTCTACCTGGACGCCGAGCACGAGGACGGTTACATCCGTGACCAGGACGTCTTCGGCGACGGCGTGACCATCGACGACAACATGGCGGTGATGGTCCGGTACACCGGCGGGGAGCTGCTGACGTACTCGCTGAACGCCCACGCGCCCTTCGAGGGGTACCGGGTGGCGTTCAACGGCACGGCCGGGCGGCTGGAGCTGGAGGTGGTCGAGCGGGAGTGGACGCCGCCGCACGCGGCGATCGACCCGAGCGCCGCGTCCAAGGAGCACGCGACCGGGGCGTGGGAGCGGCTCACGCTGCGCCCGCACTGGGCCGAGCCGCGCGAGGTGCCGATCGAGACGGGCTCCGGCGGGCACGGCGGCGGCGACCGGCTGCTGCTGAACGACGTGTTCCGCGGCGCGACCGACGACCCGCTCGGCCGGCAGGCCGGTTACCGCGACGGCATCCGCAGCGTCCTGACCGGCGTCGCCGCCAACCTCTCGGCCGACACCGGAGCTCCCGTACGGTTGACGGATGACGGCACTCGCCTCGCCTGACCCGACCCCGCCGGAGGCCGCGGCGGTGTTCGGCGAGCTGGCCGGGGTCGCCGCGGCTCAGTGGGGGTTGTTTCCGCCTTCCCTCCCCGGACCGGCGCTGCGGGCGGCGGCCCGGGAGGCGATCGGGGTGCTCGACCTGGTGGCCGCCGACGTGCGCGTCGAGCGTACGTGGACCGACGGCGACCTGGCGGGGGAGGAGTTGTCGTGGTCGGTGGGGTTCGGCGCGCGTACCCATGCCTTCCTGCTGAAACCGCGTGAGGCCGAGGGGCCGCTGCCCGGGGTGGTGGCGCTGCACTGCCACGCGGGCATGAAGTGGGCGGGCAAGGAGAAGATCGCCGACGGCCCCGAGGGCCCGACGCCCGAGGTGCGGCGGCTGCGCGACCAGATCTACGGCGGCCGCGCCTACGCGAACGCGCTGGCCCGCCGCGGCTTCGTCGTGCTCGCCCACGACGTGTTCACCTGGGGCGCCCGCCGCTTCCCCCTGGAAGTCGCGGAAGGCGAGGGCGGTCTCGCCGACCGGTACGACCGGGCGGCGGCGGGTCACGAGCACGTCGTGGCCAAGCACTGCGCGGTGCTCGGCACGTCGTTCGCCGGGGTGGTGGCGGGCGAGGACCTGGCCGCCGCGGCGTACCTGCGCTCGCGTCCCGACGTAGCGGCCGTGGGCTGCGCCGGGCTGTCGGGCGGCGGCCTGCGGGCCGGGCTGCTCGGCGCGTTCGACCCGGAGCTGCGCGCGGTCGTGGTGGCCGCGATGACCGCGTCCTACCCCGAGATGGTGGAGAGCGGGCACATCGAGCGGCACCCCTGGC
>JABFVJ010000456.1 GCA_013362835.1 Nonomuraea sp.
GGCGGCTCGGGCGGGCCGCCGTCGCCCTGTCCGCCGCACTGCCCACCGGCTCGGCGCGAGCGCCGGGGCGGCGGGGGCCCGCCGCCGACGATCGTCTCCTGGTTGCTCATCGCGCGCGTGTCCTGGCGGGCCCGCGAGCGGGTGCGCGGCGGCAGCTCCTCACGCCCCTGGGGCGCCCCTGAAGGGGGCTGCGGCCCGGAGGAAGGATCACTGTACGGCTGCGCGGCCATGGCCCCGGTCTGCTCGTAGGCGGCCTCCGGACGACGCGGCGGCGGCTGCGCGCCCCAACCTGGGTCCCCCTGAGGCGCGGAACCGGTTTGAGGTGGAGAACCTGGGGGCACAGAACGGGATGAGTTGGAGCGACGGCGCCTTCCCGGGCGGGCCGTCCCCTCATTCATGCTGTTACTCACACGTCCTCGCATCGTCGTCGGATAAAACGGCGTATGGGCGTGAGGTGACTCGCCGCCCTCGGTTCACGGTTGGCCGACGAGGTCCGGCGGTCCGTTGCCGAGGACGAACGAGACCGTCAGGTGGTTCCAGGAACAACCTTGGCAGACCTCGACGACGTACACCCGGAACTCATCGTAATCATGGGCCATCTCGACAAGTTCTGATGTGACCTTTGCCTGACCGGCATGCCTGCCGAGGGACTCCCCGTAGACATAGGTCACGTTGGTGACGTTCTCCCTCTCGCACACCGGGCAGAGACGTTCGGTCGGCTCGCCGAACAGGCGGGCGGCGCGAAGGAGGTAGGGCTGTGCGTCACAGAGGTCTCCGCGCGAGGCCCGGCCCACCCGCAGGGAACGGACCGCTGCCCGCTTCGCGAGGCCGTAGTCCACCACCCTTCGCTGTGACCACATGAGCGCCAGACTACGGCGTTTTACCGATTCATCCCAACGGCTTGGGAAATCCATTGATTGCGGCCATATAGCGATTCGACGTATCCTCAGGATGTATCGACTCGATACATCGACGCGAGAGGGGGCGATTCCGGTGGCCGGCGGACAGGGCAGAGTTCTGGAACTCGCCGTGCTCGGGTCGCTGCACGAACAGCCGCTCCACGGCTATGAGCTGCGCAAACGGCTCAACGCCCTGCTGGGGATGTTCCGTGCGTTCTCCTATGGATCGCTCTATCCCTGTCTGCGATCGCTTCTGGCCCAGGGCCTCATCGCGGAGGAGCAGCCGGCTCCATCCACGATCGTCGGCGGCCGGTCGAAGATCGTCTACAAACTGACCGCCGAGGGCAAGGAACGCCTCCAGGACATGCTGACGCAGGCAGGTCCCTCTGCCTGGGAGGACGAGAGCTTCGGTGTGCACTTCGCCTTCTTCAGGCACACGGAGGCCGAGGTGCGCCTGCGCATCCTCGAAGGCCGCCGCAGCCGGTTGGAGGAGCGCCTCGACAGCGTGCGCACGGCGCTCGCCCGCACGAGGGAGCGGCTCGACAGCTACACGCTGGAGCTGCAGCGCCACGGGCTCGAGTCGGTCGAACGCGAGGTGCGCTGGCTCAACGAGCTGATCGCCACGGAGCGGCGGGCCTCGGAAGAGCCCGAAAGAGATTCCACGTCAACTGATGAGTAAGGGAGCGAGTGCGATGGGTTCGGTTCGCGTAGCCATTGTCGGTGTCGGCAACTGCGCGTCTTCGCTGGTCCAGGGTGTCCACTTCTACAGGGACGCGGATCCGGCCGCACGAGTGCCGGGCCTGATGCACGTGAAGTTCGGTGATTACCACGTAGGCGACGTCGAGTTCGTCGCCGCCTTCGACGTGGACGCCAAGAAGGTCGGCCGCGACCTTTCTGAGGCGATCGTCGCCAGCGAGAACAACACGATCACGATCACGGATGTGCCGCCGACGGGGGTGACCGTGCTGCGCGGCCATACCTTCGACGGCCTGGGCGAGTTCTACCAGGAGATCATCGAGGAGTCCGACGAGGAACCCGTCGACGTGGTCAAGGTGCTCCGCGAGAGCCGGGCCGACGTCCTGGTGTCCTACCTGCCGGTGGGCTCCGAGGAGGCCGACCGGTTCTACGCGCAGTGCGCCATCGACGCCAAGGTGGCGTTCGTCAACGCGCTGCCGGTCTTCATCGCCTCCGACCCCGAGTGGGCCGAGAAGTTCACCGAGGCGGGCGTGCCGATCGTCGGTGACGACATCAAGTCGCAGGTCGGCGCCACCATCACGCACCGCGTGCTGGCCAAGCTGTTCGAGGACCGGGGGGTGGAGCTGCTGCGCACGTACCAGCTCAACTTCGGCGGCAACATGGACTTCATGAACATGCTGGAGCGCAAGCGGCTCCAGTCGAAGAAGATCTCCAAGACGCAGTCGGTCACCTCGCAGATCCCCCACGAGATGGGCAAGGCCGACGTGCACATCGGCCCGTCGGACCACGTGCCGTGGCTCGACGACCGCAAGTGGGCCTACGTGCGGCTGGAGGGTCGCTCGTTCGGTGACACCCCGCTCAACCTGGAGTACAAGCTGGAGGTCTGGGACTCCCCCAACTCGGCGGGCATCATCATCGACGCCGTGCGCGCCGCGAAGATCGCCCTCGACCGGGGCATCGGCGGGCCGATCCTGTCGGCGTCGTCGTACTTCATGAAGTCGCCGCCCGAGCAGTACTCCGACGACGAGGCTCGTGACTACGTCGAGAAGTTCATCAGGGGCGAGGTCGAGCGCTAGACGCCTTTCACTGCCCCTCGCGCCGCGGGGGGCAGCTCGGCGTCGGGGGCCGGCTGCCAGGCCAGCGGGTCGGAGCCGAGCTCGATCAGCAGCGGCACCTGCTCCCTGCACCACGGCGAGATCGCGAGCAGGCCGCTCAGCACGCCCTCGGCGAACTCCTTCCACGGCATCCAGCGGACCTCCCCCACCTCGTCGGGGTTGGGGACCGCCGGGGTGTCGGCCGTGACGCGGTAGACGGGGCACAGCTCGTGTTCCACGATGCCGTTGCCCATGACCGCGCGGTAGGCGAAGCCGGGCAGCATCAGGTCGGCGCTCCGCACGGTGAGCCCGAGCTCGTAGGAGAGCCGGCGGATGACCGCGCCGTCCAGCGGCTCGCCGGGCAGGGGGTGGCCGCAGCAGCTGTTGGTCCAGACGCCGGGCCACGTGATCTTGTGGCCGGCCCGCCTGGACAGCAGCACGCGGCCCTCGTGGTCGAAGACATAGCTGGAGAAGGCGAGGTGGAGCGGGGTCTCCCGGCCGTGCACCGACGTCTTGGGCGCGGTGCCGAGCGCGTGCCCTTCGCGGTCGACCAGCACAACGTGTTCCTCAGTCGTCACGCTTTGAAGCGTACGTGATCATGATGCCTGTTCGGAACCCGCAGCCCACCTGCTGCACCAACCTCTCGCGCATCCTGGTGCGGGTATGCCCGGCTAGGCTGACGGGGTGTCATTCGTCGCCGATCTCCGCGTAGTCCTCCAAGGCCGTGATTTCCGACGGCTGTTCAGCACGCGGCTGGTCTCCCAGTTCTCCGACGGGATCTTCCAGTTCGGCGTCGCCAACTTCGCCTTCTTCAGCCCCGAGAAGCAGACCACGGCTCTCGCCGTGGCCGGGGGCCTCGCCGTGCTGCTGCTGCCGTACAGCCTGCTGGGGCCGTTCGTGGGCGTGTTCATCGACCGGTGGTCGCGCCGGCAGATCCTCGTCGTCGCGCCCGTGGTGCGGGGGTCGCTGCTGCTGATCGCGGCCGCGCTGGTGGCCCTCGACGTGCCCGACCCCGTCTTCTACGCGGCCGCGCTCGGCGTGCTCGGCGTCAACAGGTTCTTCCTGTCGGCGCTCAGCGCCGCGCTGCCGCACGTGGTGCCGGCCGACCGGCTGATGGCGGCCAACGCGGTGACGCCGACCTGCGGCACCGTGGCCACGTTCGTCGGCGTGGGGGCCGGGTTCCTGCTGCGCGAGGTGTTCGGCGACGCCGACTCCGGCATCGCGATGCTGCTGGTCGTCTCGGGGGTGATGTTCGGGCTGAGCGCCCTGGTCGCGCGGACGATGGAACGTGCCCTGCTGGGCCCCTCCTACGACCCCGACAAGCCGCAGGCCCGCGAGGCCGTGCGCAACGTGGTCGTCGGCCTCGCCGACGGCGCCAGGCACCTCGTACGCCGCCGCAACGCCGCCGCGACCATGGGCGCGATGGCCGCCCACCGCTTCCTCTACGGCATGGCCACCGCGCTCGGCATCATCCTCTACCGCTACTACTTCACCGACGGCGATCCCGACGCCGCCCTGCGCGGCATCAGCCTGGTGGTGGCCGCCTCCGCGGTCGGCTTCGCGCTCGCGGTGATCATCACCCCGTACGCGACCGAGCGGTTCACGATCCAGCGCTGGGTCGTCATCGCGCTGTGCGCGGCGGGCGTGCTGTCGGGCGCGCTCATCCTGCCGTTCCAGGAGTGGGGCCTGCCGGTGGCCGGGTTCGTCCTCGGCGTCACCGGGCAGAGCGTCAAGATCTGCGCCGACACCACGGTCCAGCGCGACGTCGAGGACGCCTACCTCGGCCGCGCCTTCTCGATCTACGACATGCTCTTCAACTGCATGTACGTGCTGGCCGCCGCGCTCTCGGCCGCGATCCTGCCGCCCGACGGCAAGTCGTACGCGGCCGTTGTGATCATCACGGCGGGCTACCCGGTGGCGGCGGTCGTCTACCGGATGATCACGGCGTCGTCGTCACGCGCCCAGGTCGTGTGACCTCGCCCAGTCGAGCAGCGCCTGGGTGACGGCCTCCTTGCCGAGCACGCCCTTGTCCAGCCTGAGGTCGAGCAGGAACTTGTACGCCTGGCCGACCACCGGCCCCGGCCCGACGCCGAGCACGGCCTGGATCTCGTTGCCGTCGAGCTCGGGCCGGATCTTGGCCAGCTCCTCCTCCTCGGCGAGCCTGGCGATGCGCTCTTCGAGCTGGTCGTAGGTGCGCGACAGCGCCGTCGCCTTGCGCTTGTTGCGGGTGGTGCAGTCGGCCCTGGTCAGCTTGTGGAGCCGGTCGAGCAGATGGCCGCCGTCGCGGACGTAGCGGCGCACGGCGCTGTCGGTCCACTCCCCCGTGCCGTAGCCGTGGAAGCGCAGGTGGAGCTCGACCAGGCGGGAGACGTCGGCCACGACGTCTTTGGGGAACTTCAGCTCGGTCATGCGCTTCTTGGTCATCTGCGCGCCGACGACCTCGTGGTGGTGGAACGACACGCGCCCGGCCGCCTCGTGGCGGCGCGTCTTGGGCTTGCCGATGTCGTGCATGAGCGCGGACCAGCGCAGGATCCGGTCGGGCTTGCCGTCCTCCTCCTGCGCGATGGCCTGGTCGAGCACGGTCAGCGTGTGCTCGTAGACGTCCTTGTGGCGGTGGTGCTCGTCGATCTCCAGGCGCAGCTTGGGCAGCTCGGGCAGCACGTGGGCGGCGAGGCCGGTCTCCACCAGCAGCCGCAGGCCCTCGCGCGGGTAGACGCCGCAGATGAGCTTGTCGAGCTCGTCGCGGATGCGCTCGGCCGAGACGATCTCGATGCGGTCGGCCATCGCCGTCATCGCCTCCAGGGCCGCCTGGTCGACGTCGAACCCGAGCTGGGAGGCGAACCGCGCGGCGCGCAGCATGCGCAGCGGGTCGTCGGTGAAGGACCGCTCGGGCGTGCCGGGCGTGCGCAGCAGCTTGGCCCGCAGGTCGGTGAGGCCGCCGTAGGGGTCGACGAACTCGTGGCCGGGCAGGCGTACGGCCATCGCGTTGACCGCGAAGTCGCGCCGCTCCAGGTCGGCCTCCAGGGTCTCGCCGTAGACGACCTCGGGCTTGCGCGACTTGGGGTCGTAGGACTCGCTCCGGTACGTGGTGATCTCGATCAGCCAGTTGCCCTTGCGCAGGCCGACGGTGCCGAAGTCGATGCCGATCGTCCAGACGGAGTCGGCCCAGTCCTTGACGATCTCCAGCACCCGCTGGGGGGTGGCGTCCGTGGTCAGGTCGAGATCCTTGCCGACGCGGCCCAGCAGCATGTCGCGCACCGGCCCGCCGACGAGCGCCAGCTCGTGTCCCTTCGCGGCGAACAGCCGGCCGAGCTCGTCGGCCACGGGTGCGATCTTGCGGAACAGGTCGGTCATCGCCCGCTGCTGGCTTGCGGTCATTGTTGAGTCGGACAAACCCAGTCGGTCCTTCGATTCCGGAACATATCCCCCGAGCCACATCAGGTCCGGGTTACCGTCGGTCAGGGGACCGTCGGGGGCCATGGAAACGGGGCGAGACGGAGGAGGACTTTATGAAGGACGCCCTCGCGATCCACCGCTGGCTCCTCGCACACCAGGTCCATCATGAGATCGTACGCCTTCCGCGCCCCATGACATGCGCGGAGGAGCTGCCGGAGACGGTCTCCGCGGCACCCGAGCGGTGCGTCGTGGTCACGCTGTTCGAGGTCGCCACCAGGATCGACAGCGAGGTCGTCGTCGCCGTCGTCTCCACAGCGGCGGCCCCGCCCCGGCCCGGCGCCGTCGGCGGTCTGCTCGGGGTACGCCAGGTACGCCCCGCCCCCGCCTTCCTGGTCAACTCGGCCACCGACTACGCCGACGGGCTCGTCTGCCCGCTGCTGCTGCCGGATTCGCTGCCGGTGCTCATCGACGACCGCCTGGTCGCCGACGACGAACCCGTCTTCGCCGCCACCGGAGAAAGGCACACCGCGCTCTGCCTTCGCGCCCTCGACCTGCTCAGTCTTCTCCCCGGTAAGACGGTGGACCTCCGGACCCCGCGGCCGAGGGGAACACGTGTGGCGGTCGCGCCGCGGCACTGAACCCGTACCATTGCGGGCGTGCGTCGTCGTACTCCAGCTCGGGCATCCGCGTGATCCGTAAGGCCGCGCTGCTCGCAGTGATGTCCGCCGCGTTGCTCGCCCCCACGGTGGCGGCGACGCCGACGTCTGCTGCCACGGTGGCGGGCGCCGTCGAGTCGGCGCGGCAGACGCTCGCGGTGTCGATCACGTCCATCACGCCCGACGTGCCGGCGAGCGCGACCACTGTGATCAAGTTCACCGGCAAGCTGCGCAACGACACCGGCGCCGCGCTCGGCCCCCTGCGCGTACGCCTGCGCTACACCTCGCAGAAGTTCGCCGGCCGCGCGACCATGGCCGCCTACCAGAGCGACCAGAACACCGCCACGCTGCCCGGCAACGTCTCCGGGTCCTCGGGTATGGACATCCCCGCGCTCGACGCCGGCGCCGAGGTGAGCTGGACCTTCACGGCCACCCCTGTACAGCTCGGCTACCAGTCGTTCGGCGTCTACCCGATCGCGGTCGACGTCGCCCAGAACGGCGTACCGATCAACGCGCAGCGCACGTACCTCACCTACGCGCCGCCGACCACGCCGAAGCTGCCGCGCAACAAGCTCGCCGTCGCGCTGCCCGTCATCGACCAGCCCCACCGGGCGACCGACGAGGCCGTGTTCGTCGACGACAAGCTGAGCCAGTCGCTGGCCGGCAAGGGCCGCCTCGCCGACCTGTCCCGCATCGCGCTGGCGGCCCCGAAGAGCGTCACCTGGTTCGTCGAGCCGTCGCTGCTCGACGACCTGAAGACGATGACCAAGGGCTACCGGGTCAAGAGCAAGGACCACACCGAGGACAAAGCGGCCAACAACGCCGCGGAGGAATGGCTGACGACCATGCGCACGTCGCTGGCCGCCTCCCCGGTGATGGCCACCCCGTATGGCGACCCCGACATCGCGGCGCTCGCCCACCAGGGGCTCGACACGCAGCCCGCACGGGCGATCGAGCTGGGCGGCCAGACGGTCAGGGGACTGCTCAACCAGAACGCGCAGACGTCCGTCAACTGGCCGCCCGCGGGCGTGCTCGACGCCGACGCGCTCGACCTGCTCTCGGTCAGCCCCACCAAGGTCACCACCGTCCTGCTCAACTCCACCAACCTGCCGCCGCAGCCCCCGGTCTTCCACACGCCCGACGCGGCCGCCACGCTCGACTCCGTCGCAGGCCCGATCAACGCGCTGGTCGCCGACGCCGAGCTGAGCCGCCTGTTCGAGCCGACCGCGCCCACGTCGGTGCTGCTCAGCAATCAGCGTTTCATCGCCGAGACCGCGATGATCGCCGCCGAGCCCGGCCAGATCGAGCCGAGGTCGCTGGTCGTGGCGCCGTCGCGGCGCTGGGACCCCAACCCGACGCTCGTCACCAGCCTGCTGAAGACCGCGGGCAGGCTGCCGTGGCTGCAGCTGACCACACTCGACTCGATCAAGCCGAGCAAGGCGTCGGTCCCGCGCGCCGGGCTGACCTACACCGACCAGGACCGCAAGGAAGAGCTGAGCGCCAAATACCTGGCCCCCGTCAAGGAGGTCGCCGAGCAGGCGCGGCTCACCGCGTCGGTGAAGGCCACCAAGGAGCCCTCGGGGTTCGACGCCGCGGTGCTCAGGCTCACCTCCTCGGCCTGGCGCAACAACACGCGGGCGGGCCGCGCGGTGACCAAGCTGGTCGGCACCGCCGTCGACGACAGGACTGCGCAGATCCAGATCACCGGCGCGGGCCCCGACCGGCCGCGCACGCTGGCGGGCAGCAACGGATTCGTGCCCATCAGCGTGAAGAACTCGCTGGACAAGCCCATCGCCCTGTACATCAGCGTCAAGTCGAACAACCCCGGACGGCTGCAGATCCAGTCCAAGCCGGAGGAGGAGCTGCTGCAGATCGGCGGCAAGCAGAGCGGCACGATCCAGGTCGTCATGAACGCCAGCACCAGCGGCGACGCGACCGTCACCGTGCAGCTCCGCACCGTCGACGGCCTCGCCTACGGCAAGCCGCAGCGGCTGACGATCCGCACGACGGGCTACACCGGCATCGCCCTGGTGATCGTGGGCGCCGCGCTGACGGTGATGCTCGCCGCCGTCGTGACGCGCATCCTGCGCCGCAGGTCGGAGCGACGTCTCGCGCGAGCGGCCAAGAACCGGGAAAGTGAGACCGTATGAGCCGCATGTTGCGGGCCAGCGCCGTCATGGCGGCGGGCACGATGGTGTCCAGGGTCACGGGGTTCGCCCGCACGATGGTGCTGGCCTACGCCATCGGCACCGCCGCGCTGGGCGACTCCTACAACGCGGCCTACGCCATCCCCTACAGCATCCTCGACCTGCTGCTGCTCGGCGTGCTGAGCAGCGTCGTGGTGCCGATGATCGTCCGGGCGCAGCAGCACGACCCCGACGGCGGCCGGGCCTACGAGCAGCGCCTGCTGACGCTGGCCACGGCCGTGCTGCTCGTCGTGGCCGTGCTCGCCGTGCTGGGCGCGCCGCTGCTCATCGACCTCTACACCGACTGGGACCACGGCACCCCCAAGTACGAGACCGCGGTCACGCTGGCCAGGTTCATCCTGCCGCAGCTCGCCTTCTTCGGGATCGGCGCGGTCGCCGGTGCCATTCTCAACACCCGCGACCGCTACGGCGCGCCCATGTGGGCGCCGGTGCTCAACAACCTCGTCGTCATCTGCGTGTTCCTCGCCTACGCCGTCGTCGGCAGCGGCTCCGACATCGACGGGGTCACCACCGGCGACCTCGCGCTGCTCGGCCTCGGCACCACCGCGGGCATCGTGGCCCAGGCCGTGGTGCTGATCGTCGCGCTCAGGCGGGTGGGGTTCGCGTTCGTGCCGCGCTTCGACGTACGCAACGCGCGGCTCGGCGAGATGGGCAGGGCCGGGATCTGGACCATCGGCTACGTGGTGGTCACCCAGCTCGGGTTCATGCTGACGACCAACCTCGCGAGCTCGGCGGGCAACGAGGTGGCCGGTCACGGCATCAGCCCGTACACGCTGGCGTTCCAGCTCTTCCAGCTGCCGTACGGGATCATCGGCGTGTCCGTGATCACCGCCATGCTGCCCAGGATGAGCCGGGCCGTGGGCGAGGGGCGGCTCGACGACGTGCGCGGCGAGTTCGGGTCGAGCGTGCGGCTCATCTGCTCGCTCATGGTGCCGGTCTCGCTGCTGCTGATGGTGCTCGGGCCGGCGATCACCGTGCCGATCTACGGCCACGGGGCCAACAGCGTCGCCGACGCCATCTACATCGGGAACGTGCTGCAGGTCTACGGCCTGGCGCTGGTGCCGTTCGCGATCTTCCAGCTCCTGCTGCGAGTGTTCTACAGCTTCGGCGACACGCGTACGCCGGTCTTCGTCGGCGCCGGCACGACCGCCGTCAACGCGCTGCTCATGATCGTCCTGTTCGTCGTGCTGCCGCCCAAGTACACGGTGATGGGGCTGGCTCTGGCGTACGCGGTGGCGTACGGGCTGGGGGCGGTCTTCGCCTGGACGCTGGCCAGCCGCCGCGTCCAGGGCCTCGGCGGCTGGACCGTCGGCATGTCGCTGACCAGGATGTACCTCGCGGCCCTGCCGACGGCGGTGCTGGCGCTCGTCACGGTCTGGCTGGTCACGCAGGTCTTCGGCGATCTCGACTTCGTCAACTCGCTGATCGTGCTCGCCGTCGGCGGCGGTCTCGGCCTGCTGCTCTACCTAGCCGTCGCCCACAGGATGCGTATAGCGGAGGTCAACTCACTTGTTGGTATGGTCGCCAGGCGCGTAGGTCGGTAGTAATTGGGAAATCCGCCATATGGACGGTCTTGACCACGACGGCCGACGGGTTTCCCGTTGGCAAAGAACGCGGGCGGAATCGACGCGGCACTACCATGGTGCCCGACACGCGCGAATGGAAGCAGGAGGGGCGTGGGCGGATCCACCCGGCAAAGCGTGCCTACGTGGGACACCACCACGCAGGTGAGTCGAGTCATGAGCACGCCCGATCGGCCTAGCGGAGTGAGCCTGTGAGCACGTCGGCCGTGGAACCCGGCACCCGACTGGCCGAGCGCTTCAGGCTGGAGGACCGCGTCAGCGAGTCCGACGGCGCGACCCTGTGGAAGGCGATCGACGAGATCCTCGCCCGTCCCGTGGCCGTCCACACCTTCGACCCCGAGTTCCCGCGCGTCCACGAGGTCGTCACGGCCGCGCGGGCCGCGAGCCGGCTCACCGACCCTCGCCTCACGCAGGTGTTCGACGCCGCCGAGGACGAGAAGGCCTCCTACGTGGTCAGCGAGTGGGTCACCGGCGAGTCGCTGACCGACCTGCTCTCGGGCGGGCCGCTGGAGCCCGACCGCGCGGCCGGCCTGGTCGCCGAGGCCGCCGAGGCGCTCGCGCACGCCCACGAGGCCAACCTCTACCACCTGTGCCTGCGCCCCTCCCACCTCGTGTGGACGACGGGCAACACGGTCAAGGTCCTCGGCGTCGCCGTCGACGCGGCCATGTACGGCCTCACCACCGACCAGCCCGCCCTCGACGACGCCGAAGGGCTCGGCCGGCTCCTGTACGCCGGGCTGACCGGCCACTGGCCCGGCGACGAGGAGGAGGGCGGCCTGCCCGCCGCCCCGATGATCGACGGCCACTTCTGCTCGCCCCGGCAGGTCACCGCCGGCGTGCCCAGCTACCTCGACACGGTCACCGTACGCGCCTGCCTGCCCGAGTCACGCAAGGGCCAGGGCGCGCTCTCCACCCCGTCGGAGGTCGCCGAGGCGCTGGCCGACGTGGCGCGTCCCATGCCGATCGCGATCTCCTACCCCTCGACCCCCGCGGTGGCCTCCGCCTCGCACACCGAGGGCCTCGACATCGCCCACCGCCAGCAGCGCAGCTCCCCGCCCCCGCCGATCGTGCCGCGCCGCCCGCCCGGCAACGGTGGCGGCGGCGGCATGCTCAACCGGGTGCTGATGACGCTGGTGGTACTGCTGGTCATCGCCGCCGTGGGCGTGGGCGCCTGGACGATCGGCCGCAGCCTCGGCAGCCCGACCACGCCTGAGGCGTCCTCCAGCCCCAGCAAGAGTTCGAGCTCGGCGTCGACCTCGGCCCAATCGGTCAAGCCCGACAAGGCCAAGGGTTTCGACCCGCTCGGCGACGGTGACGAGAAGTCGGAGATCGCCGCGCTGGCCATCGACGGCAAGCCGGGCACCTTGTGGAAGACCGAGGCGTACACCAGCGCTGAGCTGGGCAATCTCAAGAAGGGCGTCGGTCTGCTGCTCGACATGGGCAAGTCCATGCAGATCAGCGACGTGGTGGCTACGCTGGCGGATGCGCCGGGCGCGAGCGTCGAGCTCAGGGTCGGCGACTCGCCCGAGCTCGACTCGCTCAAGACCGCGGCGACCGAGAAGAGCGCGGCCGGCAAGACCACCCTGACTCCCGAGAAACCGGCAACCGGTCGGTACGTTCTGATCTGGTTTACACGCGTTCCGGCAGACGCAGGCAAGTTTCATGGCACCATCTATGAAGTAGTGGTGCATTCTCCCGGATCGGCATAAATCAGGAATCTCTCTTGTGAACTCCCCACCCGAGACACCCTCAGCAGCGGAGCGGCCGGCGGTCACAGACGCCGAGCTGCTGACCGCGCACACCAACGGGGATCCACACGCGTTCAGTGAAATCGTCAAGAGGCACCGCGACCGTATGTGGGCGGTGGCCCTGCGTACGCTCGGTGATCCCGACGAGGCCGCCGACGCCGTGCAGGACGCCTTCGTCTCCGCATATCGCAAGGCCGCCTCGTTCCGAGGTGAGGCGGCCGTCACCACCTGGCTCCACCGCATCGTCGTCAACGCCTGCCTCGACAGGATGCGCCGCAAGTCCGTCCGCCCTGTGGCCGACGACGAGCTGATCGAGGCCGCCGAGCGGGAGAGCCCGCTCCCCGACCAGACCGTCGAGCGTGAGGTCTCGATGGAGGTTTCGGCCGCTCTGAAACTGCTGCCCGCCGACCAGCGGGCCGCTCTCGTGCTCGTGGACATGATGGGTTATTCGGTCGAAGACGCAGCTCAGGTGCTTGGGGTGCCGAGCGGCACCGTGAAGAGCCGGTGCGCACGGGGCCGCGCGAAACTTGCCCCAATTCTTTCGCATCTGCGGAACCGTTCGGACCTCAACCGCGTCTCATCCGCGAAGGGAGCAGAACTTCGTGACGGGTGATACGCACTACGATCTTGAGGTCCTCGCCGAGTTGGCAGAGGATCTCTTGGACGCCGCGACGGCACGCCGGGTCCGCGAGCATCTCGCGGTCTGCGACCCCTGTGGGGAGCTACTGGCAGACCTGGCGGCGGTTCGCGAGGTGCTCGCGGCGACCCCCACACCGGCCATGCCGATGGGCGTCGCACTACGCATCGACAAGGCGCTGGCCGCCGAGGCCGACTCCCGCGGCGGGGGTGTCGACCTCGTGGAAGCACCTGACTGGGACGAGCTCATGCGCGACTCCCCATGGGAGCGACCGGCGGAGGTCCCCGAGCCGGTACGCCTCGGGGTGGTCTCCGACGACGGCACCATCGTCCCGGCCAGGACCGGCAGGGCGGCGCGGCGACGCCGATGGGCGATGCCCGCGGTGGCCGCGTCGGCCGCCGCAGCGGTGGTGGTCGGCACACTGGCCCTCTCGGGCGGGCTGCTCGCGAGCGGTGGCGGGACGGGCGACTCCCCGTCGTCTCCCGTGATCGCGCAGCCGTCGTCCCCTGGCAGGACGAGCATGCGGGCGACCCCCAGGCCGTACATGCTGACCGACAGCAACTACAACTACAGCGACCGGGAGCTGCGCCAGCCGCTGCTCGGGTACTTCGGCTTCGCCCAGGCGGCGAACGAGGACACCACGCCCGACGGCGCGCGGGTCGACAAGTGCGTCGCGAGCGTGGCGAGCCGGAGCAAGCTGAAGACGTTCGCGGTCGACCAGGGTCAGTACAACGGCCAGGAGGCGCTGATCGTGGCCTCGTGGAAGGACGAGGCGGCCAAGCGGCTGCGTATCGACGTCGTCGACCCGTTCAACTGCAAGAACCTGCGCAAGCCCTCATTGGGCCGCTGGTAATCGAAAGCCCACGTCAGAGCCCGCTTCGGCGGGCTCTTTCGTTTTGTGGGCAGGGCGGGGAATCAGGGCGGCCTAGGATCTGTTGAGCCCGAAGCAAACAGCAGACGAGGAAGGCGTGGGAGCGTTGAGCGACGTTCGTAACGTGATCATCATTGGATCGGGCCCTGCGGGCTACACCGCGGCCGTCTACTCCGCGCGCGCCGAACTCAAGCCACTGGTCTTCGAGGGCTCCGTGACGGCGGGCGGCGCCCTCATGAACACCACCGACGTGGAGAACTTCCCCGGTTTCCCCGACGGCATCATGGGCCCCGACCTGATGGACAACCTGCGCAAGCAGGCCGAGCGCTTCGGGGCCGAGCTGGTGGCCGACGACGTGGTCGAGGTCGACCTGGAGGCCAACCCCAAGGTCGTCAAGACGCACTCGGAGACCTACTACGCCAAGTCGGTGATCCTGTCGATGGGCTCGGGCTACCGCGAGCTGGGCCTGCCGAACGAGAAGCGCCTGTCCGGCCACGGCGTGTCCTGGTGCGCCACCTGTGACGGCTTCTTCTTCCGCAACAAGGACATCGTGGTCGTGGGCGGCGGCGACACCGCCATGGAAGAGGCCACGTTCCTGACCCGGTTCGGGCGGATGGTCACGGTCGTCCACCGTCGTGGCGAGCTGCGCGCCAGCAAGATCATGCAGGAGCGCGCGTTCGGCAACGAGAAGATCCGCTTCGTCTGGGACTCCGAGGTCGTCGACGTGCTCGGCGACACCAAGGTCGAGGCCGTCAAGCTGCGTAACGTCAAGAGCGGCGAGGAGTGCGAGCTCGCGACCGACGCGCTGTTCCTCGCCATCGGCCACGACCCGCGTACGGAGCTGGTCAAGGGCCAGATCGACCTCGACGAGAACGGGTACGTCAAGGTCGCGTCGCCGTCCACGGCCACCAACATCGAGGGCGTGTTCGCGGCGGGCGACGTCGTCGACCACACCTACCGCCAGGCCATCACCGCGGCCGGCACCGGCTGTGCCGCCTCGCTCGACTCCGAGCGCTGGCTTGCCACCAACGAGAAGTAAGGAGCGCACCGTGAAGGCAGTAACCGACGCCACGTTCGAAGCCGAGGTACTCAAGAGCGACAAGCCCGTGCTGGTCGACTTCTGGGCGGAGTGGTGCGGCCCTTGCCGTCAGGTCGCGCCCATTCTCCAGGAGATCGAGAACGAGCACGGCGACAAGCTGGAGATCGTCAAGCTGAACATCGACGAGAACCCCGACGTTCCGCGCCAGTACGGTGTGCTCCAGATCCCCACGCTGAACGTCTACAAGGGCGGAGAGGTCGTGAAGCAGATCATCGGCGCCAAGCCGAAGGCCATGCTGCTGCGCGAGCTCGACGGCATCATCTAGACGCCGTTCATGCCGAAGCCCCTCGCGGTGTCTCCGCGGGGGGCTTCGGTTTGTCCTTCTTCGGCTCTCAGGTGGCGTCAGACGGGACGCAGTGCCCGCTCCGGGGTCATGGAGCCGAGGAGGCGTTCGAGGGCCACCTCGACGTCCTCACGCCACGAGACGGCCGTCTTGAGTTCCAGCCGCAGCCGCGGAAACCGCAAATGCGGACGAACAGTCTTAAACCCCACAGAAAGCAAGTATTCCGCGGGAACAACGCAACTCGGCTCTTCCCACTTGAGGTCGCCGAATGCCTCGATGGCCTTCACCCCGCGCCGCGTCAGGTCTTTGGCCACGCCCTGAATCAGCATGCGCCCCAGCCCGCCGCCCGAGAACTCCGGAATGATGTGGGCCGTCATCAGCAGCACCGCGTCGGCGCTGACCGGCGAGGTGGGGAACGCCAGGGAACGCGGGGTGTAGAGCGGCGGACTGTAGAGCACGAATCCGGCCGGAACCCCGTCGACGTAGGCGATTTTCCCGCAGCTCCCCCATTCGAGGAGAGTGCCGGAGATCCAGGCTTCCTTCTCCAGCTCGGGATCGCCCGAATCCACCGCGCGCTCGCCGCTGACGGGATCGAGCTCCCAGAACACGCACCGCCGGCAGCGGCGCGGCAGATCTTCGAGATTGTCCAGGGTTATGTTGACCAACCGGCGCGACAAGTACGGCCCCCATCGTCGACCCAGAAAAGCGCGCGAAAACCGCGTCCGTAGCTGGCATGGTAGCTCAGGGAAGATGACGTCAGCGGATACCACGTCGGTCGAGCCCGGTAACGAAGGACAAGTCCGACTGGCGTAATCTGGTATTTCGGTCCGATATGAGCCATAGGAGGTGGGCCGTGACGGAAGAGCTGGATCACGGTCAGACACCCGCGACCCAAGGGTCGCGCATCGACGCCTACGTCGATCGGTACGCCGCGCGAGCTACCGGGATGGTCGCCTCCGAGATCCGAGCTCTCTTCGCCGTCGCGTCGAGGCCCGAAGTGGTCTCGCTCGCCGGCGGCATGCCGTACGTCACGGCGCTCCCCCTCGACATGGTCGGCGAGCTCGTCTCCGAGCTGGTCACCACGCGCGGCACGGTCGCGCTGCAGTACGGTTCCGGCCAGGGTGACCCCCATCTGCGCGAGCAGATCTGCGAGGTCATGCGGCTGGAGGGGATCGACGCCGGGGCCAACGACGTCGTCGTCACCGTCGGATCGCAGCAGGCGCTCGACCTGATCACCCGGATCTTCATCGACCCGGGCGACGTGGTCCTCGCCGAAGGCCCCTCGTACGTCGGGGCCCTGGGTACGTTCTCCGCCTACCAGGCCAAAGTGGTCCATGTCGCCATGGACGATCAGGGCATCGTGCCCGAATCGCTGGCGCAGACCATCTACGCGCTGGAGACGGCAGGGGCGCCCATCAAGTTCCTCTACACGATCCCGACCTTCCAGAACCCGGCCGGGGTCACGCTCAACCTCGCCAGGCGGCAGCAGGTGCTCGACATCTGCCAGCGGGCCGGGATCCTCATCATCGAGGACAATCCGTACGGACTGCTCGGCTTCGACGGCGAGCCCATGCGCGCGCTGCGCGCCGACAACCCCGACGGCGTGGTCTATCTGGGGTCGTTCTCCAAGACGCTGGCCCCCGGCTTCCGCGTCGGCTGGGCCCTCGCGCCCCACGCCATCCGCGACAAGCTCATCCTCGCCATGGAGTCGGCCGTCCTGTCGCACTCGGTGTTCACCCAGCTCGCCGTCGGCCAATACCTGACGACGCAGCCGTGGCGGGAGCAGATCAAGTCGTTCAAGGAGCTCTACCGCGAGCGCCGCGACTCCATGCTGGATTCCCTTGAGGCCCTGATGCCGCCCGAGGTCACCTGGACCCGGCCGGCCGGGGGCTTCTTCGTCTGGGCGACCCTTCCCGAAGGGCTCGACTCCAAGGCGATCCTGCCGCGGGCCGTCGCCGAGCGGGTGGCGTTCGTACCCGGCACCGGGTTCTTCGCCGACGGCAGCGGATCGAGGCACATGCGGCTCTCGTACTGCTTCCCCGAGCCCGACCGCATCCGTGAGGGTGTGCGACGATTGTCCGGGGTGATCGAGCAGGAGATGCAGCTGCGGGACATGTTCGGCACCGCCTCCGGGCCAGACCGGGCGGGCGTCGACACCCCGGGCCCCGAACTCGCCTAGCTTTCCCAGGACACGGCCGGCGCTCCCCGGGAGACGGGACGCCGGCCGTATCCATGTCCCGACCGCCTGGACTGCACCATTCGCCCCCGGCCGCCGGTACGGTTGGACGCGTACGATCAGCGGAGGAGATGTGATGAGCGATCTGGGCCACGTGCTCGTGCTGGCCGGGGGCCTCTCCTATGAGCGGGAGGTGTCCCTGCGCTCCGGCCGCCGGGTGAGCGAGGTGCTGCGGTCCGCGGGCATCGACGTGGAGGCCCGCGACACCGACGCGTCCCTCGTGCCCTCGATCCTCGCCGACCCGCCCGAGGCGGTGTTCGTGACCCTCCATGGCGGCGCGGGCGAGGACGGCGCGATCCGTTCCGTGCTCGAACTCCTCAACGTCCCTTACGTGGGCGCCGACCCCGACGCCTGCCGCGTGGCCTTCGACAAGCCCACCGCGAAGGCGGTCGTCCGGTCGGTCGGGCTGCGTACCCCCGAGTCCGTCACGCTGCCGCGCGAGACCTTCCACGACCTCGGCGCCACGGTCGTACTCGGCCGCATCGTCGACCGGCTCGGCCTCCCCCTGTTCGTCAAGCCCGCCCGCGGCGGCTCAGCCCTCGGCGCGTCCGTGGTCCGCACCGCCGAAGAGCTCCCCGCCGCGATGGTCGGCTGCTTCGCGTACGGCGACACCGCCCTGATCGAACGTTACGTGGACGGCGTCGAAGTGTCGGTCTCGGTCGTCGACCTGGGCGACGGCCCCGTGGCGTTGCCGGCCGTCGAGATCGTCCCCGACGCGGGCGTCTACGACTACGCCGCGCGCTACACGGCCGGCCACACCGAGTTCTTCGCCCCCGCCCGCCTCTCGGCGGCCGCCGCCGAAGCCTGCGCCAAGATGGCCGTCACGGCGCACACGGCGCTGGGGTTGCGCGACATCTCCCGTACGGACCTGATCGTCGACTCCGCCGACGACCCCCACTTCCTCGAAGTGAACGTGGCCCCCGGGATGACGGAGACGTCCCTGCTGCCGATGGCGGCGGAGGCAGCGGGCCGCGACCTCGGCGACCTCTGCCGCACCCTCCTCCAAAACGCCGCCATGCGCTCCCACCCCTAACCGCACTCCCCCACGTCCCTCACCTGACCCCATCGGACCCTGGAGCTGGGAACCCTGCAGCTCCACAGGAGGCGCTTCCTCCCGCCCCTCTCCTGGATCCTTCGCAGCACCGACCCCACGCCCCGTCCCACAACCGCTCCTCGCGAACGGGCCCACCACCCTCGGTCCACGCCATCCCGGGCAAGGCCGCCCCCGTCCTGTCGTCTGCAGCACGGCCATCTCCCTGGTCGCCAGCGGAAGAACTCCTACGGTCGGCGGTGAGCCCGGCCACGCCCTCGCCGAAGCGGTAGGTGCTCCTGGGCGCCGACCACGACATCCCAGCGATCGCACCGCCGAACCGACCTCGGCGACAACGACAGCGACGCGACAAGCCCCAGCAACTCCGGCACAGCCCAATTCGAGGAACAACAACGACGCCGCCGCCGCCACAACGACAACGGCACGACGACAACCTTGGCGTGACGTCGACGACCACAACGGCAACGACTTCGACCCCCCTTCCAACGAGTCCAACGGCGACCGCGACCGCGTAGCAACCCAGCGCCGGCACGATGCCCACACAACGCCTGCGACAGAAACTCCAAGGAAACCACGGCCGCCACGACAACAACCCATGCCGTAGCGATCCCGATCACAACGAACCACGACGGCAACGACAGCCCTCAAAGTAGACGGCAACGCCCACCAGGACGCAGTAGCAGCCACGCCGGCAACGTCGCGTCGCCAAGACCGCCGACCCCCGCGACAACACCCCGCACAGGAGCAATCCCGGTGACGGCAACAGCAACGACACAACAACTGCGGCAACGATCACCGACGACATCGGTGCAACACCAAGCGATGGCGCCAACCACAGCGATCACGGCGATCACCGCGCAACGACGACCACAAGAACGACAACGACTCCAGCCAGCAGCGACAGCGACAGCGACAGCGACAGCGACAGCGACAGCGACAGCGACAGCGA
>JABFVJ010000472.1 GCA_013362835.1 Nonomuraea sp.
TGGTCAACGAGTGGCCGCCGCCGGAGCCCCTGAGCCCGGCCCTCGACTGGTTCGTCACGGCCCTCCGGTCCCACCCGGCGGCGTGAGGGGGCCGGCGGAGGGGCGGGGGACCGGTGCGGGCGTGAGGGGGGCGGTGGAGCGGCGGGGGACCAGGGTGGGGGTGACGGTGAAGCGGACCGAGGCGGTGCGGCCGCCGATGCGTTCGAGCAGCAGCCGCCCCGCGGTCTGACCCATGAGGGCCCCGCCCTGGTCGACGCTGGTCAGCGAGAGGTTGGCCAGCGCGGCGAGCCGCGTGTTGTCGTAGCCGGCCACCGAGACGTCGCCGGGCACCGCCAGGCCGCTCTCCTGGATCGCGGCGAGCGCCCCCAGCGCCGCCAGGTCGGCCCCGGCGAAGACCGCCGTGGGGCGCGGCTCGCGGGCCAGCAGTTCGAGCATGCCCGCGTAGCCGCCCTCCTCGGTGTAGGCGGTGATCGCGACGTCGATCTCGTCGCCGAGCCCGTGCTCGCGCATCACCCGCTTGTACGTCTCCAGCCGGATCGTGTGCAGCAGCTCGCCGGGCTTGGCCCTGGTCTGGTCCTTCTGCCCGATGTGCGCGATGCGCCGGTGGCCGAGCGCGACGAGATGTTCGACGACCAGCTCCGCGCCCGCCTCGTCGTCGTCGAGCACCGCGTCGTAGATCGCCGACCGGTCGTGGCGGCCGAGCACGACCGTGGGCGTGCTCTCGGCGAACTCCTCGAGCCGCGACCTGGAGCTGATCGGGGCGATCATGAGCATGCCGTCGACCTGCCGGTCGACCAGCGCGTGGATGGCCCGGCGCTCGGCGATCTCCGCGGCGGCCGGGGGCAGGGCGGGCAGCGCGCCGCTCTGCACCATGATCACTTGGTAGCCCGCCTCGCCGACCTGCTCCGACAGGCCGTCGACGATGTCGGGGAAGAACGGGTTGCGCATGTGGGCGAACAGCACGCCGATGGTGAACGTACGCCCGCGCATGGCACGGGCGGCGGCCTGCGGCCGGTAGCCGAGCTCGTCGATGGCCGCCTGCACCTTGGCGCGCATCGCGGCGCTGACGCCGTAGGCGTCGCGCAGCACCTTCGACACGGCGGTGGTGGAGACCTGCGCGTGGCTGGCCACGTCGGCGATCGTCACCCGCCGCCGTCGGTCGCGCGTGACCATGGACCTCCTTCCGGGGACGAGCCCGATTGTACGGCCAGAGGCGACCACCGCCATGGGTAACGTTATCCATTTTTCCGTCCTATGGACCCAGGGATGACGGTCCCACCCCTAGTCACGATTGAGGACCGTTCCTCATAATCACCCTTGACGATGGGAAGAGTAACGCCTACGTTAACTCGCATCGGGGGCCGTTAAAACGTTTCAACGAACCCGGAGGGGCGTTGTGAAGACCTCGCACCGCACGCTGGCAACGGCCCTGGCCGTTCTCGCGACCGCGGCCCTGACCTCCTGCGGCTCGGGCTCAGGCTCCGACGCCGACGGCACGGTCACCTTGAAGTTCCTGGTGGACAACAGCCAGGCCACGGTGGACACCGCCAAGGCGCTGGCGGACGCGTTCACGCAGGCGAATCCCAAGATCAAGATCGACACCGAGACGCGGCCGGGAGGCAGCGAGGGCGACAACATCATCAAGACCCGGCTCTCAACGGGCGACATGTCGGATGTGTTCTGGTACAACTCCGGATCGCTCCTCCAGGCGCTCAACCCCGCCCAGACCATGGTCGACCTCACCGGCGACCCGGTCCTCGCCAACGTGCAGAAGGACTTCCTGCCGGTCGTCACCCAGGGCGGCAAGGTCTACGGCGTCCCGGCCGGCACCGCCATGGGCGGCGGCATCCTGTACAACCGCAAGGTCTACGAGCAGCTCGGCCTCCAGGTGCCCAAGACCTGGGCCGAGTTCATGGCCAACAACGAGAAGATCAAGGCGGCCAAGATCACCCCGGTGATCACGACGTTCAAGGACACCTGGACCTCGCAGCTCTTCGTGCTCGGCGACTACTACAACGTGCAGGCCGCGGTGCCGAACTTCGCCGCCGACTACACGGCGGGCAAGGTCAAGTTCGCCGCCACGCCCGCCGCGCAGGCCGGGTTCCAGCACCTCGCCGACGTGCACGCCAAGGGCTACGTCAACGAGGGCTTCGGCTCGGCCACCAACGACCAGGGCATGAAGATGCTCATCGAGGGCAAGGGCGCCCATTACCCGATGCTCAGCGCCCAGCTCCCGCCGCTGGTCGCCACGATGCCGCAGGCCGCCACCGACATCGGCTTCTTCGGCGTCCCCGGCGACGACCCGGCCAGGAACGGCGCCACCATCTGGGAGCCGCCCGGCATCTACATCCCCAAGACCACCAAGAACCTGGACGCGGCCAAGAAGTTCCTGGCCTTCATCGCCTCGCCCGCCGCCGCGGACGCGGTCAACAAGGTCGTCAAGCCGGCCGGGCCGTACCGGATCCAGGGGGCCAAGCTGCCCGACGACGCCATCCAGGTGGCCAAGGACCTGCAGGGCTACATCGACAAGGGCGCGACCGCGCCGGCGCTGGAGTTCGTCTCCCCGGTCAAGGGCCCGTCCCTGGAGCAGATCACCGTCGCCGTCGGCTCCGGGCTGACGCCGCCCGCCGAGGGCGCGGCCCAGTACGACAAGGACGTGGAGAAGCAGGCCAAGCAGCTGGGGCTCGCGGGGTGGTGACCAGGCAGGAGGCCGGGCCCCGCACGGGGCCCGGCGTGACACCCGGGCCGCCCGGCAAGGGCTCGAAGCCGCGCAGCGCCTACTCGTACGCGCTGTACCTCCCGGCGGCCGTCGTCTACCTGGTGATCTTCCTGGTGCCGACGGTCATGGCCTTCTACTTCGCGCTCACCCGGTGGACCCTGTTCGACAGCACGTTCGTCGGCCTGGACAACTTCCGCGACTTCCTCGCCGAGCAGAACCTGCGCGTCGGCTTCCGGAACACGATCGTCTACGCCGTCGTCACCAGCGGGCTGAAGGTCGTGCTCGGGCTGCTGCTCGGCGTGCTGCTCACCTCCAGGCTGCGGCTGCGCGGCTTCCTGCGCTCGGTCGTGTTCTTCCCGGTGCTGGTCTCCACGGTCGCGGTCGGCATCACCTTCAGCGTGCTCCTCAAACCGGACACCGGCCTGGTCAACAAGGTGCTCGCGGTGGTCGGCATCGACGGCGGCGACTGGCTCGGCGACGCCACCACCGCGCTGCTGTCGGTGGCGCTGGTGGACGTGTGGAAGGGCGTCGGCCTGGCCACGGTGATCTACATCGCCGGGATCATGTCCATCCCGCCCGACTTCTACCAGGCGGTCGCGGTCGACGGCGGCAACGCCTGGCACCGGTTCCGGCACGTCACGCTGCCGCTGTCGTGGCCGGCGACGTACTCGGTGATCATCCTGTCGTTCATCGGCGGGCTGCGCTCGTTCGACCTGATCTGGACGATGACCCGCGGCGGCCCCGGCTTCACCAGCGACACCATCGCCTCGATCATCTACAAGCAGTACCAGGCCGGCTTCTTCGGCCTGTCCACGGCGGGGAACGTGCTGCTGTTCCTCGTCGTCACGGCCATCGTCGTGCCGCTCAACCACTTCCTGGGCAAGAGGCAGGTCGCCGCATGAGGTCAGTCAGAAGGTTCGGCGCCGAGGCGGTGGTGCTCGTCGCCGCCACCGTGATCTTCCTGATCCCGTTCGCGCTCATGCTGCTGACCGCGGTCAAGGATCAGACGCAGGCCATCGACCTGGACTTCTCCTGGCCCACCGAGTGGCGGGTCGTGCAGAACCTGGTCGAGGTGATCGAGGCCCGCGACTACGTGCTGCTGCGCGCGTACGTCAACAGCACGATCCTCACCGTCGCCTCGGTCACGCTGATCGTGGTCTTCGCCGCGATGGCCGCGTTCGTGCTGCAACGCCGTCCCGGCAAGGTCGCCAAGGCGGCCGACTTCCTCGTGCTGAGCGGGCTGATCATCCCGCCCGCCGTCGTGCCCACGATCTGGCTGCTGCAGGCGCTCGGGCTGTTCAAGACCATGCCGGGGCTGATCCTGGCCGAGGTCGCCTTCAACCTGTCGTTCGCGATGTTGTTGTTCCGGGCGTTCATCGCGGCCATCCCGCGCGAGCTGGACGAGGCCGCGCAGATCGACGGCTGCTCGGGCACGCGGCTGTTCTTCCGGGTGATCTTCCCGCTGCTCCGGCCGGTCACCATCACGGTGATCCTGACCAGCTCGGTCGCCATCTTCAACGACTTCGTCAACCCGCTCTACTTCCTGCCCGGCGACGAGAACGCCACCGTGCAGGTCACCCTCTACAACTTCCAGAGCCAGTACAGCACCCAGTGGAACCTGCTGTTCATGGACATCGTCCTGATCACGATCCCGCCGCTGCTGCTCTTCGTCTTCTTCAACCGCAAGATCGTCGCCGGCATGACCGCCGGCGCCATCAAGGGATGACATGACCTTCCTGAACGTCGAACCGCCCGTCTTCGAGCACCACCGCGACCCCGTCGGCATCGGCGAGCGGGCCCCCCGCCTGTCCTGGACCGTCACCACCGGCCTGCCCGGCTGGCTCCAGCGGGGCTACGAGATCGAGCTCAGCGACGGCGCCGCGACCGGCCTGATCGAGTCCGCCGAGTCCGTGCTCGTGCCCTGGCCGGGCTCCGGGCTGGGCTCGCGCGAACGGCGTGGCGCGCGGGTGCGCGTGCACGGCCGCGACGGCTCGGTCAGCGAGTGGAGCCCGTGGTCCTGGGCCGAGGCGGGCCTGCT
>JABFVJ010000030.1 GCA_013362835.1 Nonomuraea sp.
GCCAGGCGTACGGCGGCGAGGTCGAGCAGGGTGTCGGCCTGCCGGTGCCGGTCGCCCAGCTCGGTGAGGTGCTCGACGGCGGCCAGCAGGTGGTCGGCGGCCTCGTCGAGGCGGCCCGCGCGGCGCAGCACCGCGCCGAGCACGCGTTCTGCGTCGGCGGCGTCACGCTGGTTGCCGGCCGCCTCCAGGCAGGTCAGCAGCGCCTTCTCGGCCTCCTCCAGCCTGCCCCGCTCCAGGTGGACGCGGCCGAGGCGGCGCCTGGTGTGGTTCACGTCGCGAGACCGGCCCTGCCGCTCGAACATGCCGCACGCCAGCCGCAGCCTCTCGTGGGCCAGGTCCCAGTCGCGCTCGGCCAGGTGCAGGTCGCCCTGGTCGAGCAGGATCAGCGCCTCGCCCCGCTCGTCACCGGCCCGCCGCGCCGAGGCGAGGGCCCGCTCCGACACCGGCCGCCAGTCGTCGAGGAACCGGTGCCGCTCCAGGTACGGCCCCAGCAGGTGCCCGAGCCGCCAGCACGGCTCGTCGAGCCCGGCCGCGTGCAGGTCGGCCACCAGGCTGACCAGGAACGGCCGCTCGGCGTCCAGCCACTCGACCGACTCCCTGATGTCCCTGGTCGCCACGGCCGTGCCGGGATCGCCGGACACCAGCGAGAACCGGGAGGCCGTCACCCGGGCCAGCACGATCGCCGACACCGTCGCCAGCACGCCGGGCAACGGCTGCTCGCGGGCGAACAGCCTGGTCAGGTCATGCATCCGGTAGCGGACCTGGCCCGCCGCGTCCACCCCGTACGTCTCCAGCAGCCCGGCGTCCACCAGCGCCTCGGCGCCGCCGCCGAGCCGCTCGGTGAGCCAGTCGGCGAAGTCGGGCGCCGACAGCGCGCCGAGGCCGCGCAGCGTCAGCTTGGCCGGCTCGGGCAGGCCGTCGTAGCCGATCGTGAACACGCTGCGCACGGCCTGGTCGCCCACGTGCAGCCCGTCGAGCCGCTCGTGCTCGTCCTCCAGCAGGCCGACCAGGTAGTCGACCGTCCAGGCCGGGCGGGCCGCCAGGCGGGAGGCGGCGATGCGCAGCGCGATCGGCAGACCGCCGCAGAAGCGGGCCAGGCGGCGCAGCGCCTCGTCCGCGGGCCGTCCTGAGCCGGTCACCAGCAGGGCCAGGGCCTCCTCCGGGCCGAGCACGCCCACCGACAGCCGGGTCGCGCCGGTCAGCCCGCCCAACGACGACCGGCTGGTCACGACCGTCGGGCAGGACGTCAGCAGCGGGCGCACCTGCGCCTCGTCGGCCGCGTTGTCCAGCAGCACGAGCAGGCGGCGGTTGGCCGTGTAGGTGCGGAACAGGCGTTCGCGCTGCTCCAGACCGGCCGGGATCGCCTGGGCCGGGCAGCCGAGCCAGCGCAGGAAGTCCTCCAGGACCGCCGAGGCGGCCGTCGTCTCGCGCAGGTCGGCGTACAGGATGCCGTCGGGGAACGACTCGCGGGCGCGCCAGGCGGCGTGCACCGCCAGGGCGGACTTGCCGGCGCCCGCCTGGCCGTGCACCACGACGTGGCCGCCGACCACCCGCCCGAGCAGGTCGGCGCGTCCCGTGAAGTGCGGGATGTCGGGTGGCAGCAGCACCGGCGGGCCCGCCGAGACGTGCAGCGAGACGTCGTCGTGCAGCATGCGGTGGTAGAGGAGCTGCAGCTCGGGGTCGGGCTCGATCGCGTGGCCGCCGTCGAGCTGGTCGCGCAGCACCGCGTACGCGGCCAGGGCGTCGACCCGGCGGCCGCTGCGGTAGAGGGCCAGCATGTACTGGCCGCGGAAGCGCTGCCACATCGGATGGCGCCTGGTGAGCTGCCGCAGCTCGGCCAGCAGCTCGCGGTGGCGGCCCGCGTCGAGGTCGGCCTGGACCCGGCGTTCCAGGGCGAGCAGGCGCAGCTCCTCCAGCTCCTCGCGCAGGCGCCTGGTCTCCTCCCACCGGTCGCCGTCGGGGTCGACGTCCTCCAGCACGAGGCCGCGCCACAACGTCAGCGCCTCCTCGTACGAGCCGCGGTCCACGAGCAGCCGGAACCGGTCCACGTCGAGCACGCCGTCGCCGATCGCCAGCACGTACGCGCCGGACACCGTCGCGATCACGTCCTCGCCCAGCAGGTTCCTGAGCCGGCCGACGTAGCCGCGGACGAGGGAGTCGGAGCGGTCGCCGCCCTCGCGCGGCCACAGCAGCCTGCGCAGCCGCTCGACGGTCAGCGGGCGGCCCGCGTTCAGCAGGAACATCGCCAGCAGGTCACGGTGCTTGGGAGTCGTCGGCGTACGATCCCGGCCGTCGTCGCGGACGTCGAGCGGCCCCATGATGCGGAATTCCACACAGCCTTCCTTCGGGAGGAGACGCCGATCAGAATCGCACACTTGACGGCTTTTCTCACTCCCGGTCGGGGCCGACCGCGCCGGGGCCGACTACGCCGGTGACGGCAAATGCCGTGTGGGGCCTTTATCGTTCTCGCCGCTGTTTGCCTGAGGTCTCCGACAGGCAAACAGGGGCACAGAGGGGCACGGTTCAGCAGGAGCCCGGACCGGCTTCCCGCTGGACTTCGATGGAGGGCGCCTCGCCCTCGTGCGGCGGCATCGCGGACGCGACCGTCAGCGGATCACCGGCGGTGCCGTCGATTCTCTCCAGGAAGTCGGTCCACTCGGTCGGCACGGTGAGCGCCGTGATCGAGTACCACTCCCCGGCCATGGTGGGATCGTCGCCTTCGAGCGAGACGGGGACGTCCCACTGCCCCGAAGCGCGTACGGTGTCGACGCGGTAGAAGCGGGTGCGTTTGGTGCGCGGCATGCCGGTCGTACGGCGCACTCCGACCAGCAGGGTCGTGCCCTCGGTCAGCGTCGCGGTGCCTCTCACCAAGGGGCAGGGCGGCGCGGCGGCCCCCGGCCCGGTGGCGGGCGCGGTGATGGCGAGACGGGCCGGCTCCTCCTCGCTCTGCGCCTGGCTGTACCTCACCACGACGCCGGGCAGGCCCACCAGCGTCGTGGCCATGCCGACGATGGCCGTCGCCCACTTCCTCCTGACGCTCCACGTGCGTAGAGCGGACCCGACGCCATTGTCGGACTTTCCGTTTTTGGCCATTTGCGGTATATCCCCCAATCTTGGGCGATCCCTCGTTGTGCGCGGCGCCATGGGTACGCGGAAGCGTTTGTTCTGATGAACGGCGAATGGAGTCTTCGACTCAACGAGGTGGAGGGCAGTCGGCACACCTCTGAATTCAGGTGTCGCCGTTTCCTCTGCTCTTACCCTTGATCGCTGGCGTAATCCCAGTTGAAAGGGGGTTTTTAAGATCGACTCGAATGTCGTTCCAAATGTCGTGGGTCTGGAAAGCAATCCTACCCATGCTGGATTTTCGCGTTATTAGTCCAGACCTGGGCCGTCCGTACGATTTCCTCCAGGCTGTCGCTGTGCGCGCCCTGCCAGTAGACCTGGCCGCAGTCGCGGCAGCGGCCGTAGGCGTCGTAACTGCGCCGGGTTCCGGCCTCCAGCACCGGCTCGACCTCCTGCTTGGACACCGGCACGAGCACGCCGTTGCAGGACGTGCAGCGCGTCCACGGGGTCAGCGGCGGGGCGAACCGTTCGAGCACGTCGCGGAGCTGGTCGGCGGGACGGGAGCCGCGGACGTACGCGCCCAGCCACAGGGCGCGGCGGCGCAGCAGGCCGCGATCCTGCGTGAGCAGCACCCGATGCTCCTCGTTGGCCTGGACCACCAGCGCCGGGTCGTCCATGTCGTTGTGGTAGGCGGCGTCGACCCCGATCAGGCGCAGCCGCCGCGCCAGCGTGCCCAGGTGCACGTCGAGCAGGAAACGCGGCCCGGCGGGCAGCGGCTGCGGCCGGGGCATCGCGTGCACCTCGACCACGTCGCCCGGCGCGAGCAGGTACGACGGTCGCACCCCGCGCCCGCCGAGGATCATCGGACCGGCCTCGGTCAGCGGGACGCCGACGGACTCGACGTGGTGGCCGAGCGTCGAGGTGTCGTCGGTCGTCACCCGCTGCCACTCCCGCCGGCGGCTCACGGGCAGGAACATCCTCAGCTCGGCGGCGATGCGCAGCCGCGCGTCCCGTTCGGTCACGCAGTCCATTCTGGACGAGCGGATACCGTGAATTCATGTCCATATCGCGCCGGGCCTTCCTCGGGTCCGCCCTGCTCGCGGCCGGGTGCTCCACCACGCCGCCGGTCGAGCTCCGGCTCGT
Source organism: Nonomuraea sp. (assembly GCA_013362835.1). Next base: position 4,207 of record JABFVJ010000030.1, read on the forward strand.
CACCGGCCTGGCGGGCGGCCCCTACGGCGTGCTCGGCGACCGGCTCGCGGGCGAGCTGCGCCGCGACGGGCTGACCGTGCGCGTGGTGGAGACCGCCGCCAGCGTGCAGAACCTCACGATGATGGCCGACGGGCGGGCCGATGTCGGGTTCGCGCTGGCCGACAGCGCCGACGACGCGGTCAGGGTGCGTCACCAGCCGGTGACCGCGCTGGCCAGGATGTACATGAACTACGTCCATCTGGTCGTGCGCGCGGGCGCGCGGATCGCCGCCGTCGATGACCTGGCGGGACGCAGCGTGTCGATCGGGGCCGAGGGGTCGGGCACGGCGGTGACCGCGACGCGCGTGCTGTCCGCCGCCGGGCTGCGCACTCCTCCCGAGGTGAGCAGGCTCGGGCTCGACGCCTCCATCACGGCCCTGCGCGACGGCCGGATCGAGGCGTTCTTCTGGTCGGGCGGCGTGCCGACGCCCGCGCTCGCCGCGCTCGGCGGCATCGCGCTCGTGCCGCTCGAATCGCTGGTGCCGGTGCTGCGCCGCCGCTACGGCCCGGTGTACGAGCACGCCGCCGTGCCGTCCGGCGCGTACGCGGGCGTCAGGCAGGTGCCGACCGTGGGCACCCCCAGCTACCTGATGTGCCGTGCCACGCTCGCCGACGACCTGGCCTTCACCGTCACCGAGACCCTTTTCCGCGCCCGCGACCGCCTCCAGGCTCCGTCGGCCCCCGGCGGCCGGCTCGACAAGCGCTACGCCATCGGCACCGGCGTCGTCGCCCTCCACCCGGGCGCCGCCCGCTACTACCGGTCCGTCTACGGCTGACCCGTCAGCGCGGCGGCCCGGCGGCGATGGTCGTCCGCGCCTCCCCGGCCCCGCCGCGCCACCAGCCCATCGCCTCGACCCACCAGGTCATGCCGGCGGCCGCGTACGCGTCGACCAGGCCGTCGGCGGCCCGCCCTTCCAGCGCGATGTCGAAACCGTCCAGCGAACCGCGTTCGGCGGCCAGGAAGTCGACCACCCGGGCGAACTCCGCGACCGGGACCGGCCGCTCCCGCCCGAAGTCGTGGAAGGTCGGCATGGCGCCGTCCCAGCGGGCCGCCCGGCGGAAGCCCGCCCGCGTCGGCCAGCGCCCCGGGCACCAGATCGGGATCCTGGGCCGCTGCGCCGGCGTGGGCGGCAACCGGTCCCACAGCCGCGTGAGCTCCTCCAGCCCCTGGTCCAGCCGGGCGGCGCGGGCCCTCAGATCGGCGTCCTCGCCGAAGTCGGTGTACTCCGCGTCCAGGGAGCCGAGCCCGGCGCCGAAGGTCAGCCGCCCGCCGGACAGCACGTCGAGCGTCGCGGTCTCCTTGGCCACCGTCTGCACCCGCCGCCTCGGCAGCGCCGTCATCAGAACGCCGATCCGGATCCTGCTGGTACGGGCAGCGATGGCCGACAACACCACCGTCGGGTTCGCGACCGGCCAGCCGGGATCGTGGTAGAGCAGGTGGTCCCAGAGGTAGACGCCGTCCCAGCCGCTCTCCTCGGCCGCGACCGCCAGGTCGACCAGCAGCGCAGGATCCCCGAACTCGCCGACGTTGGGCAGGCCGACCGCGTGACGCACCATGATCTGAGACTACGGCCGGGGCATCGTCAGCTCGACCACCAGCCCGTGCGGCACGGCGGGCAGCAGCCGCAGCGAGCCCCCGCACGCCTTGGCGAGCTCGGTGGCGATGGCCAGGCCGAGCCCGCTGCCCGGCACGTTCGCGTGGGCCCCCGACCGCCAGAACCGCCCGAGGGCCTCGGCGCGTTCCTCCTCGCCCAGGCCCGGCCCGTCGTCGGCGATCCGCAGCACCTCGCCGTCGAGGGCGACGCTCACCGTGCCGCCCTCGGGGACGAACTTCTGGGCGTTGTCGAGCGCGATGTCCGCGATCCGCGCCGCCGCCTCCGGCACGACCGACGTTTCCGAAATGTCGGTCACCAGCCGTACGCCCTTCGCCGCGTACACCTCGCGCCACACCGCCACCCGCTCCCCGAGCGCGACCTCCTTGGCCGCCAGGCCCGCGCCCGCCTCCACCTTGGCCAGCGCCAGCAGGTCCTCCACCAGCAGCGCCAGCCGGTCGAGCTCGGCCATCGCCTCCGCGTACTCGGCCGTGCCCTCCTCCCGCAGGTGTGGCTCCAGGTTCTCCAGCCGCAGCCCGAGCACGGTCAGCGGGGTGCGCAGCTCGTGGGAGGCGTCGGCCACGAACGCCCGCTGCCGCTCCATCGCCGCCGAGACCGCGTCGGCCATCGTGTTGAAGCGCTCCTCCAGCCGCCGCAGCTCCGACGGGCCCACGCCGGGATGGGCCCGCGCGTCGAGCTGCCCCTGCGCGATGGCCCGCGTGGTGCGGTCGAGCTCGGTCACCGGACGCAGGATCCAGCGCGCCAGCCGCCGCGCCGCGAACGCCGAGTAGGCCAGCGCGACCAGCGCCCCGGCCGCCAGCGCGCCCCACACCAGCGACACGTCCAGCCGGGCCTGCCCGGTCGGCGCCTCCAGCAGCACCACGCCGGACAGCTGCGCGTCGCGGCCCGCGGGCTCGGCCAGCAACACCGTGGACGGGCCGAACGGGCTGATCGTGGGCAGGTCCTCGGTCGTGCGCCCGGACAGCGCGAGCCGGGTCGCCTCCCTGTCGTCGGCCTCGAAGCGGCCCGCCGTGACCAGGATCGAGCCGTCGCGGTCGCGCACGCGTACGGCGGCGCCGTACAGGTCGGCGTAGCGGGCGACCTCGGCGGTCAGGCCCGTACGGTCCTCGTCGCGGGCCGCCGCGTCGGCGAGCTCGGCGAAGCGGGTGGCGTCGGCGCGGCGGTCGAGGAGCAGGCGGTTGGTGCGGTGGGAGGCGTACGCCAGGCCGAGCGGCACCGCCAGCGCCGCGATCAGGAAGACGATCAGCGTGGTGAACGTCACCACCAGGCGCGCGTTCACCCCGCCGAGCCCAGCCGGTAGCCGGTGCCGCGCAGCGTCTCCACCAGCCCGGGGCGGCCGGTCTTGGACCGCAGCCCGGCCACGTGCACGTCGAGCGAGCGCGAGGCCGACAGCAGCGGGTCGCCCCAGACCTCGTCGAGGATCTCCTCCCTGCTGCGCACCACGCCCGGCTCGCGGGCCAGCAGCGCCAGCACGTCGAACTCGCGCCGGGTCAGCGTCACCTGCTCCCCGGCCACCGTGACCTGCCTGGACTCCAGGTCGATGCGCACGTCGCCGACGCGCACCACGTGGTCGCGGGTCGGCATCGGCCGGGTGCCGCGCCGCACCACGGCCTCCATGCGGGCCATCAGCTCGACCGTGCGGAACGGCTTGACCAGGTAGTCGTCGGCCCCCGACCGCAGGCCGCGCAGCACCTCCCGCTCCTGCGTACGGGCGGTGACCACGATCAGCGGCACCGCCGAGACCCGGCGCAGGCGGCGCAGCACGTCGAGCCCGTCCATGTCGGGCAGGCCCAGGTCGAGCAGGACGAAGTCGACGCCCCCCGCCAGGCGGAGGGCGTCGACGGCGAGGCCCGCGCGGGTGACCTGATGGCCGTGGCGGGCCAGCGCCGTGGTGAGCGCGGAGGCGAGCCGATCGTCGTCTTCGACCAGGAGAACCCGCATAGCGCCAGGTTAGACGCGGGCGGCGACCGAATCCGCCGTCCCGGCCCCCTCGCTGCGGGACAGCGCCACGTCGCGGGTCTCGCGCATGGTCAGGTAGACGATCAGCGAGACGGCGGCGCAGGCGGAGACGTACCAGAAGAAGCCGGACTCGATCTTGTTGCCCTTGAACCACAGGGCCACGTACTCGGCGGTGCCGCCGAACAGGGCGTTCGCGATCGCGTACGGCAGCGCCACACCGAGCGCGCGTACGTGCGTCGGGAACAGCTCGGCCTTGACCACCGCGTTGATCGAGGTGTAGCCGGTGACGATGATCAGCCCGATCAGCGACAGGACGAGCGCGCCCCCGAACCCGCTCGCCCCGCCGAGCGCCGTCATCAGCGGCACGGTCCCCAGCATCGACCCGATCCCGAACGTGATCAGCAGCGGCCTGCGCCCGATCCGGTCCGACAACGACCCGGCGAGCGGCTGCAGGCACATGAAGATGAACAGCGCGCAGAAGCTGACCAGCGTGGCCGTCTCCTTGGCGAGCCCGGCGGTGTTCGACAGGTACTTGGTGAGGTACGTCGTGTACGTGTAGTACGCGACCGTCCCGCCCATGGTCAGGGCGATGACCAGCAGCGCTTCCCTCTTGTGCTCAAGGAGCTGCTTGATGGTGCCCTTGACCTGGCGCTCCTCCTCCTCGCCGTACGCCTCGGTCTCCAGCAGGCTGCGGCGCAGGTAGAACACGACGGCGGCGGCCACGGCCCCGACCACGAACGGGATGCGCCAGCCGTAGGAGTTCAGCGCGTCCTTCGACATCGTGTTCTGCAGGATGATCTGCAGGCCGAGGCCGACGAGCTGGCCGGCGGTCATGGAGACGTACTGGAAGCTGGAGGCGAAGCCGCGACGGCCGCGCGGGGTGGCCTCGGTGAGGTAGGTGGCGCTGGCGGCGTACTCGCCGCCGACCGACAGGCCCTGGAGCAGGCGCGCGACCACCAGGACCAGCGCGCCGAAGTAGCCCACCGACTCGTACGTCGGCGCGATCGCGATCAGCAGCGCGCTCGCCGACATCAGCGTGACGGTGAGCGTGAGCGCCGCCTTGCGGCCACGGCGGTCGGCGTAGCGGCCGAGCAGCCAGCCGCCGAGCGGGCGCATGAAGAAGCCGACGGCGAAGATGGCCGCGGTGTTGAGCAGTTTGGCCGTGTCGTCCCCGTCAGGGAAGAAGGACGCGGCGAAGTACACGGCGAAGCTGCTGTAGACGAACCAGTCGTACCACTCGACCATGTTGCCGACCGACCCGCCGACCACTGCCTTCCACGGCACGCGCGCTTTGCTCACGGAGAACCTCCTGGGGGGAGTAGGTGCAGGCCAGAGCCTCTCCCCGGAAGGTTGTTCCGGCAAGGTGAAGCGGGTCAGATCTAACGTGCGCTTAACATCGGGTTCTTCTCACCGCAACGGGGGCACGGCGTTCTTCGCGCGTTCGAGCGCGAGCTCGGGCCACCACTCGCCGCTCGGCGGCGCGACCACGCCGCGCTCCGGGTCCTTCTCGCCGTCGGTGCCGCGCCGGCACCTGCCGGTGGAGCTGCCCGCCCGCGCGATCCACAGGAAGGCGTCCGCCAGCTCCTCGCCGGTCTCGGTCGTGGGCCGCTCGCCGACGCCCCTGCCGGGCGGGTTGCACCAGGTCTGCGGGTCGGAGTACTTCTTCGTCGGCGACCACGACCCCTTGCCGTTGCGCGCGGTGTCCACCACGAAGTGCGGCAGGTCGCGGCCGGGGTCGGCGTCCTTCGGGCAGGTCGTGCCGCCGGTCCTGCGCATGACGCCGATGCAGGCCGACAGCGCCTTGCCGTACTCGACGGACCTGTCGGTGGGGTGGTAGGAGGCGGTGTTGACGAAGAAGCCGTCGGCCTCGCCGACGCCCGCGCCGATCAGCCGCTGCGCCATGGTCTCGGTGCCCGGGTACAGGTCCTGGCCGCCGTCCAGGTAGACCGCGGTGTTCGGGTGTCCGTCCTTGAGCGACCGTACGGCCGTGCGCAGGTCCTGGTAGCGCTGCCCGGCCGATCCGGGGAGCGGGCAGTTCGCGGTGCCCGGGAGCTTGACCAGGCTGGACGGCTCCAGGATGACCACCGCCCTGTGGCTCCCGATCTGCCGGGCCACCCCCTTGATCCACTCCTGGTACGCCGCCATCCCGGCCGCCCCGCCCGTGGGCAGGCAGTCGCCCCCGCCCGGCATGTAGTTGACCAGGAACACGGGCACGCCGCCGGCCTCCTCAGCGGCGCTCACCGTGGCGTCCACGGTGGCCCTGACCTCGGGCTGGTTGAGCCGGATGGCGTGCGGGACGGCGGCCAGCCGCTCCATGAGCTCCGCGTCCCCGGGCCGGTCCTTCTTCCACAGGACGGCCTGGCGGGCGGCCGCCTTCTCCTTCTCCGCGTAGAAGGTGACGTTCCCCTCCCGCAGCGGGTTCTTCGCCGGGACGGACCGCGTGACCTTCTGGCCGCCCCCGCCCGTGGAGGCGGCGGGGGTGCCCTTCGACTGCCACAGGAGCGCCGTGGTGACCCCGGCGGCGGCCACCACGACGGCCGCGCCCGCGGCCAGCACCCTCCTGCGCCGGTTCCCGGCCCGCGTCGTGCCGTCGCCGGACGGCGTCCCGCCGGTCGGCCCCGCCTCGGGGGAGACGGGGACCGGCGGGGGGAACGAGGTCGAGGCCGTGCTCAGCCGGTCCATGAGGTCCTGGGCCGTGGGCCGCGACGCCGGGTTCTTGGACAGGGCCGCGACCACCAGGTCCAGCAGCGGCCCCGACAACCCGCGCAGGTCGGGAGGCTCGTTGACGATGCGCAGGAGCACCGTCGGCATCGAGCCCGACCCGAACGGCGGCAGCCCTCCGGCGGCGTAGGCGACCGTGCACCCCCAGGAGAAGATGTCCGACGCGGGCCCCACGTCCGACCCCGACACCTGCTCGGGCGACATGTACGACGGCGTCCCCACGATCGCGCTGCTCATCTCCGCGTCCGCGAGCCGCGCGATGCCGAAGTCGATGACCTTGGGCCCCACCTGCGACAGCAGCACGTTCGACGGCTTGAGATCCCGGTGCACGACCCCGGCCCCGTGGATCGCGCGCAACGCCATGGCCATCGCCGCCGCGAGGCCGTCGAGCGCCGAGCCCTTCAGCGGCCCGGAGTCCCTGACCGCGTCGCCCAGGCTGGGCCCCTCGACGTACTCGGTGACCAGGTACGCCACGTCCCCCTCGACGTCGGCGTCCAGCACCGGGGCCGTGCAGAACCTGGCGACCCGTTTGGCCGCGTCGACCTCGCGGGCGAAGCGCCTTCTGAAGTCGGGGTCGGCGCCCATCCTGGCGTGGATGAGCTTGACGGCCACCGGGACGCCCCCGGGATCCTCGCCCAGGTAGACGACGCCCATGCCGCCCTCGCCCAGCCGACCTAAGAGGGCGTATCGCCCCACTCGCCGCGGATCGCCGTCCCTCAACGCCTCCAAGGTCATAATTCGTCAGGTTAGCCGCCGGGGGCTACACCGTCAGCCGCCACTCGATCCATTCGTCGAGGAGCTCGAACCCCATGGCCTCGTTGATGGCCAGCATGTGGGCGTTGGACGTGGCGTTCCAGGTGATGATCCGCTCCAGGTGCGGCTCGCTCTCGCGCAGCCACAGCAGGTTGTCGATCTTGAGCAGCAGGCCGAGGCGGTGGCCGCGGTGCTCGCGCAGGACGGTCGTGTCGGTCTGGTGCCCCCACCCGTTCGACCGGTCGGCCGCGAGGCAGATCCGGGTGAAGCCGGCGGGCGCGCCGTCGGAGTCACGTCTGGCGATCATGGTGTAGCTGGTCTGGCCGCCGAGGGAGATGCTCTCCTCGCCCGCGCGCAGGCGGTCGGCGTCGTAGACCGCGTCCTCGACGGAGGCGTCGCGGGGGGCGTCGTTCATGCCGCCCATCAGCGTGGCCAGGTCGCCCAGCAGCTCCGGGGCCGCCGGGCCCTGGAAACGCTCCAGATGGTAGCCCTCGACCTCGGGCCGCATGGCCCTGAGCGCGGACCAGTCGGCCGTGCGCAGGTCGAGCGTGCGGCGGGCCTCCCTCAGTGCCACCTGCATGCCGTGGGAACGGGCGAAACGGGCGCCGATCCCCGTCTCGGGCGTCTCGGAGAGCAGCAGCGACCGGCCGTTGGCCCGCAACCGGCCCAGGGCGTGCTCGAACAGCTCGCCGCCGAGGCCGCGGCCGCGCAGCTCGGGGCGGACCACGAGCGGGAAGAGCCAGCCCATGCGGGGGTTGTCGTGCTGGGGGAGCGCGAGGCCGTAGCCGCCGATCACCTTGCCGCCGTCGGTCATGACCCAGGTCTCGACGCGGTCGTCGCCGCCGCGGGTGCCGAGGATGACGCCGAAGCGGGCGAGCGAGAACGTCGGGCCGGGCTCGTGCGTGTAGCCCGCCAGGTACGTGTCGTGCAGGCCGGTCAGCAGCTCGCCCGGCCGGTCGAGGTCGATGGGCTGGATTCGCATCAGCCCAGCAAACCGCATGCGTGCCGACCAGGGCGAACGAATTTACCGCCGATGGCTCTCGCCGGCCGCGTTACTGCCGGTAGTTCTCGACCTCGCCGGCCGGGCGGACGGCGGCGGCGTCGGGGTCCTCGCCCGCGCCGCGCCTGGCCCGGCGCTGCCTGAGCAGGTCCCAGCACTGGTCGAGCGCCACTTCCAGCTCCTTGATCCGCGCGTTCTCCGCGTCGGAGGTCACCTCGCCCGTCGTCAGCTTGCCGCGAAGCTCGTGCTCCTCGGTGACCAGAGCGCTGATCCTGGTGAGAATCTCGTCGTCCCGCATGCCCAAGACTCTAACGACTGCGTGATAGAACACGCCCTATGTCTGGTATCGCGCTGGTAAGGAAGCCCGGCCCCCGGATCTCCGAGGGCATCGTCACGCACATCCCGCGCGAACCCGTGGATCACGAAAGAGCACGTCGCCAGCATGACGCCTACGTCGAGGCCCTTGCCGCGGCCGGCTGGCGGCCCGTGTACGCCGATCCCGCCGACGACCTGCCCGACGCGCCGTTCGTGGAGGACGCCGTGGTGGTGTCGGGGCGGCTCGCCGTACTGACCCGGCCGGGCGCGCCGGAGCGGCGGCCGGAGGTGGAGTCCGTCGAGCGCGCCGTACGGGACCTCGGGCTGAAGGCGGTCAGGATCGCCCGCCCCGGCACGCTCGACGGCGGCGACGTGCTGCAGGTCGGCCCCACCGTGTACGTCGGCAGGTCGGCCCGCACCAACGACGAGGGCGTCGCCCAGCTCGCCGCCCTGCTGCCCGAGCGCCAGGTCGTGCCCGTGGGCCTGCGCGGCGTGCTGCACCTGAAGTCGGCGGTGACGGCCCTGCCCGACGGGACGCTCATCGGCGACCCGGCGTGCGTGGACCTGCCGGACCTGCTGACGCCCCCGGAGGAGTCCGGGGCGCACGTGGTGCCGCTCGGCGGCGACCGCGTCCTGCTCGCCGCCTCCGCCCCGAGGACCGCCGCCCTGCTCGAACAGCGCGGACTGACGGTGACAAGAGTGGATATCTCAGAATTCGAACGCCTGGAAGGCTGCGTCACCTGCCTCAGCGTGCTCATCCCCGGGTGACGCCGGAATTTCCGGCCCCCCACCAGGCGTTTTCCCCACCGGTGGACCGAACGGCTCTCATGATGTGAGATCAGGGGCGGCGTATCCCGAGACGTCTGGTAGCGTGCTTGGCATGCTGCGTGGGCTGCTTCTTAGCTGCCGCGGCGAGGGCCTGTAAGGCCGGCTCCCTCGTCGCGGAGCCAGTCGTGCGCGTCGGCCGCTTTTCACGACGACCGACGAGGAGCAGCAGACCATGACCGAGCAGCAGCCCAGCCCCATGCCGACCCATCGCTACCAGCCTTATCAGCCGGTCCGCCTGACCGACCGCACCTGGCCCGACCAGGTCATCACCAAGGCGCCCCGATGGTGCGCGGTCGACCTGCGCGACGGCAACCAGGCCCTGATCGACCCGATGGACTCCCACCGCAAGCTCCAGATGTTCGAGCTGCTGGTACGCATGGGCTACAAGGAGATCGAGGTGGGCTTCCCGGCCGCCTCGCAGACCGACTTCGACTTCGTCCGCCAGATCATCGACGAGGGCCGCGTCCCCGACGACGTCGTCATCCAGGTGCTGACCCAGGCGAGGCCCGAGCTGATCGAGCGCACCTTCGAGGCGATCGAGGGCGCCAAGCAGGCCATCGTCCACCTGTACAACTCGACCTCCACCCTCCAGCGCCGCGTCGTGTTCGGCCTGGACAGGGACGGCGTCACGGCCATCGCGGTCGAGGGCGCCAAGCTGGTCAAGAAGCTCGCCGACGCCACCGACGTCGACGTCTTCTTCCAATACTCGCCCGAGTCGTTCACCGGCACCGAGCTGGACTACGCCGTCGAGGTGTGCGACGCGGTCAACGACGTGTGGCAGCCGGCCCCCGACCGCAAGGTCATCGTCAACCTGCCCGCCACGGTCGAGATGGCCACCCCCAACATCTACGCCGACCAGATCGAGTGGATGCACCGCAACCTCAAGCACCGCGACTCGATCGTGCTGTCGCTGCACCCGCACAACGACCGCGGCAGCGCCGTGGCCGCCGCCGAGCTGGGCTACATGGCGGGCGCCGACCGCATCGAGGGCTGCCTGTTCGGCAACGGCGAGCGCACCGGCAACGTCTGCCTGGTCACCCTGGGCATGAACCTGTTCTCCCAGGGCGTCGACCCGCAGATCGACTTCAGCGACATCGACGAGATCCGCCGCGTCACCGAATACTGCAACCAGCTCCCGGTGCACCCGCGCCACCCGTGGGGCGGCGAGCTGGTCTACACCGCCTTCTCCGGCTCCCACCAGGACGCCATCAAGAAGGGCTTCGAGCACCTGGAGCAGGACGCCGAGGCAGCGGGAGTGCCGGTCGACCAGTTCACCTGGGCCGTGCCGTACCTCCCGGTCGACCCCAAGGACATCGGCCGCACCTACGAGGCGGTCATCCGGGTCAACAGCCAGTCGGGCAAGGGCGGCGTCGCCTACATCATGAAGGCCGACCACCAGCTCGACCTGCCGCGCCGGCTGCAGATCGAGTTCTCCAAGGTCGTGCAGGCCCGCACCGACAGCGAGGGCGGCGAGATCAGCCCCGCCGCGATGTACGAGATCTTCCGCGACGAATACCTGCCCAACCCCGCCAACCGCTGGGGCCGCCTGAGCCTCATGGCCCACCGCCACGAGTCGACCGTCGACGACAAGGACCGCATCAGCGCCGACGTCCGCCTCGACGGCGAGATCAGGGAGATCGCGGGCACGGGCAACGGCCCGATCTCCGCCTTCATCGACGCCATCGCCGGGGTCGGCATCTCGGTGCGCGTCCTCGACTACGTCGAGCACGCGATGAGCGCGGGCAGCGACGCCAAGGCCGCCTCCTACCTGGAGTGCGAGGTCGACGGGAAGGTGCTGTGGGGCGTGGGCGTCGACGTCAACACGACGACGGCCTCGCTCAAGGCCATCATCTCCGCGGTCAACCGCGCCGCACACTGACGCATTCGAAAAAAGGGCAGGGACGCGCACGCGCCCCTGCCCTTTTCCGTTGTGACGGGAGTGATGTGTGGCCGCGGGAAACACCGGCCTTTCCTGATCGCTCATTGTAATGAGTTGACTACGGAAAGTATTCATAGGGAGTTCGTTCTTCGCTCTCCCCGTGAAGGAGCACAAGCATGCGTCTGACGCGCGCTTCCCTCGCCGCTCTCGCCTTTCTGCTGCTGCCGGCCCACGCCGCGCCCGCCCAGGCCGCGCCGCCCGGCGCTCCCGGAGGCGGATGCCTGGCGGAGGGGCAGGTCGGCAGCTACCTGTCCAAGGAGGGCAGCGCGACGGCCACGTTCTCCGGCGAGTTCCTCGACGGGCTCAGGCGGGCGGGCGTCAGGTTCGAGGCGCTCGACCCCATCGTGCTCGGCGACGGCGGCAGGACGGCCTGGATGCCGATCGGCGAGCGCTACGACAACATCGAGACGCCCAGCGGCCGGGTCTGCTACCCCGGCGGGTTCCGCTTCACCAAGGAGGCCACGGGGGCGACGTACGAGATCGACACCTTCTGGGTGCTCTTCGCCGCCAGGGGCGACAGCAAGTTCCTCGCGACCCCCACGTTCGACGGCGGTCCGCGTCCCGGCGGGGAGTTGACCATGGTCAACTTCAGCGTCCCGCAGGCCCTCATGCCGGGGAACTTCGTCCCGCACAACGGCGGCGTCGGCCCGCTCAAGGTGATCATGTCCATGGACCCGGCCTGGGTCGACGACCTCAACAGCGAACTGGGGACCACGTTCTATGACGGCATGCACTGGTGTGACCTGGACATCGCCTGGCGCGGCGCGCCGACCAGGCCCATCCCGTCGGGCACCTCGCTCGGGATGCTGGGGCTGAAGGTGATGGCCAACGCGATCAGGGGCGGCTCCGGCCTGCCCTTCCCGGGCTCCGGCCTGTTCTAGCCGCGACCGCCGGCACAGGCGCCTTCCCTTGGAGGGCGCCTGTTCCGGCGTGTGTGTGAACGGAGAAAGACATTCTCCGTTCACCGTCGATTCATCTGACAGCCACCTTTACGAGGGCTTTACACTCCGTTGTCATTTGACTACGGTGAGTGAGTCATCGCAGGTCGGAAGGTCTGCGACTCTCGCCCGACGAAAGGTCGAATGGCATGCGTGTGTTCGTCCGCATCGCTCAAATGCTCGCGCTCGTCGCCGCGGTTCTCCTGGCGGCGCCGGCCCTGTCCGCCGTGGCCGCGCCGTTCCCGCCGCTTCCGCTCCCGCCCGGAAAGCCCTCCATCGATCCGCCCACCGCCCAGTGCTTCCGCTTCCCCTACTTCGGCCCGAAGGGCCATGCCGATTTCGACTTCGGCGACGAGATCGTCCGGCTGCTCGACGAGCGCGGCGTGCAGGTCGAGGGTGTCGACCCCATCGAGGCCAAGGCCGGCAACAAGGGCGTCTTCATGCCCATCGGCTGGCAGCAGGACCACATCGACCCGTGCAAGGGCGTCTACTATCCCGGCGGCTTCACGCTGAACGACGTGCAGAGCGGACACCGCGTCACCATCCACGACATCTACCTGCGTCCCGACGGCGCTCATGCCCAGGTGGCTCTCGACGGCCAGGAGCGGGGCGAGCAGCTCGTGGCCACGTACAAGATCGCCGAGTTCGCGTGGAACGTTCCCACGCCGCGGCCGCTCGAAGGCGGCATCGGGCCCAAGTACTGGCCCTTCTACGTCAGCGCGTACCTCAGCGAGACCGTCGCCGACCTCACCGGCATCCGGCTGAACGAGGGCGACTACCTCGCCAACCTCGACGCGGTCGTCCAGTACGTGCCGTGAGACCCGCCCACGCCTGAGATCCAGCGCACCGGCCCGCGGCGCCCCCGTCGCGGGCCGGTCACCCGCGAAACGAGGGACAGATGCAACATTCCGGCACCCGGAGCGGGCGGGCCTGGCTGCTCGTCGCCGCCGCCTCCACGGCCGTGCTGACGGCCGCCGTGCTCCTCGGCCCCGTGATGCGGCCGAGCACGGCCACCAGCCATTGGGACGCCCCGTCCACCTTCGCCGACAAGCAGATCGACGCCACCGACCTGTACGCCTTCACCAGCCCCGAACGCCAGGACACGGTCACGATCGTGGCCGACTACATCCCCTTCCAGATCCCGCACAAGCCCTACGACTTCGACACCAACGCCCGCTACGAGGTGCACATCGACAACACCGGCACGGGCCGGCCCGCGATCACCTACCGGTGGATGTTCAAGAAGAAGGGCCTGCTCCCGGTGCCCTCCTTCTTGAGCGGGCGCGAGCGGCAGGCGGGCCCGGCCGACGCCCTGGTCGAGCAGAGCTACACGCTCACCCGGCTGGAGCCCGGCAAGCCCGAGCGCACCCTGGTCAAGGACGGCTACGTCGCCCCCACCGACATGGGCCCGCTCGCCACGCCCGACTACCCGAGCCTGCGCGGGAAGGCCGTACGCGACCTGCCGGGCGGCGGCAAGGTCTTCACCGGCACCGCCGCCGACCCGTTCTACTCCGACAACGACGCCGTCAACCTGCTCAGGTTCGGCCTGCGGTTCTTCCCGATCAAGTCCGGCGTGCCGATGAACGTCAGCGCGCTGGCACTCCAGATCCCCAAGGCGGAGCTGGCGCTCGACGGCGACCCGGCCGCCAACCCGGTCATCGGCGTCTGGACCACGGTCTCGCGCAAGGGCCTCGGCTCCGGCGACTACCGGCAGGTCTCCCGGATGGGCAACCCCAACTACAACGAAGTCATCATCCCGCTCAGGGAACGCGACCGGTTCAACACCCTCAAGCCCGAGAACGACGAGGGCGGCGGCCTGGTCGTGCCCGCCACGCTCGACCCCGACCAGGCCAAGGTCGTCGCGAACAAGGCCGGCGTCCAGGCGCCGCCCGCGCCGCGCAAGGACCTGGAGGAGATCTACCTCACCGGCCTGACCACCCGGCAGGACGGCCCGATCAGGGAGGAGCTCAACTCCCACCTGCTCAACCGGGGCGTCTCCGCCATCTCCCGCGCGGAGGAACTGCGGCTCAACATGGGCACGCCGGTCACCGCCCAACCTGACAAGTACGGCATCCTCAAAGGCGACCGGCAGGGCTACCCCAACGGCCGCCGCCTCATCGACGACGTGGTGACCGTCAACCTGCGCATGCTCCTCGGCGAGCCCGCCGGCAAGGGCGCACCCGGGCTGATCGACGAGAACAACCCGGCCTTCCTGTGGAAGCCGATCTCCGGCAGCTTCCCCTACCTCGCGCTGCCCGTCACCGCCGCCTAGGAGAACACCGACCAGATGACCCGCGTACGGATACTCCTTCCCCTGCTGGGCTGCGCGCTGCTCGGGTGCGTCCTGCTGGCCCTGTTCGCGCCGGGCGGCGTGCTGCGCCGGGACGGTGAGCCGCCGCCGGAGGGGCGGGAGCCGTACGATCCGGCCGGGCGGATCGGGGCCGCCCAGGAACACCTGCGTCGCCATCCCGACGACGCGGCGACCTGGGCGGGCCTCGGCGGCGCGTACCTGGAGCAGGCGCGCCGCACCGCCGACGTCGCCTACTACGGCAAGGCGGAAGGCGCCTTCCGGCGTTCGCTGCGCCTGCCCGTGCCCGGCGGGCCGCACATCGACGCCGTGATCGGGATGGGCGCGCTGGCCAACGCCCGGCACGACTTCGCCGGCGGGCGGCGCTGGGCCGAGCGGGCCCGGAGCGCCGCGCCGCACCGATGGGCGCTCTACGGCGTGCTCACCGACTCCTACCTGGAGCTCGGCGACTACGAGCGGGCCGAGGGGGCGCTGCGTACCATGCTCGACGGACGGCCCGACCTCGCCTCCTTCACCAGGGCCGCGCGGGTGGAGCAGTTGCGGGGACGTACCGGAGCGGCCCGGGAGGCGCTGCTGCGGGCCCG
>JABFVJ010000304.1 GCA_013362835.1 Nonomuraea sp.
CGCGGTCCACGCGCGGGCCGTGGCGCCAGCCGGTGGCCAGGGAGATCACGCCGCCCTCCACCTCGAACACCCGGCCCGTCACGTGCGCCGACTCCGCCGAGCCGAGCCAGGTCACGAGGGGGGCGACGTTGGCCGGGTCCATGGGGTCGAAGCCGGACTCCGGCCGCGCCATGGTCGCCGCGAACACCTCCTCGGTCATCCGGGTACGGGCGGCCGGGGCGATGGCGTTGACGGTCACGCCGTAGCGGGCCAGCTCGGCGGCGGCGACCTGGGTGAGGGCGGCGATCCCGGCCTTGGCCGCCGAGTAACCGGCCTGACCGACGCTGCCCAGCAGGCCCGCGCCCGACGAGGTGTTGATCACCCGGCCCGACACCTCCTCGCCCGCCTTCGACCGCTCCCGCCAGTACGCGGACGCGTGCCGCAGCGGCAGGAAATGGCCCTTGAGGTGGACGCGGATCACGTCGTCCCAGTCCTGCTCGGTCATCGAGACGAGCATCCGGTCGCGGAGGAAGCCGGCGTTGTTGACCAGCACGTCCAGGCGGCCGTACGCGCTGACGGCGGTCTTGACCAGCCGGGCCGCGCCCGCCCAGTCGGACACGTCGTCGCAGTTGGCCACGGCCCGGCCGCCGAGGTCCTCGATCTCCGCGACGACCGCCTGCGCGGGGCCGCCGGACGCGCCCTCGCCGTCGCGGGACGTGCCGAGGTCGTTCACCACGACGCGGGCGCCCTGCCTGGCGAACTCCAGGGCGTGCTGCCTGCCGATGCCGCGCCCGGCACCTGTCACGATCACCACGCGGCCCGCGCATATGCCCACTAGACCTCCCAAGGGGATCATGCACAGATATCAGGAAATGTCGTCAGAAGCCAGGTATCTCCAGGCGGGGATCTCGCCGCCGCCGTCCACCCTCACCTCGGCGCCGGTCACATAACCGGGGGCGGCCAGCCACAGGCAGGCGGCGGCCACGTCCTCGGGCGTCGCCAACCGGCCCGCCGGGACGCTCTCCCCTGCCGCCCATCCTTCGACCAGGCCGACGACGATCGAGTTCACCCTGACCTCGGGGGCCCACTCGGCGGCCAGGCAGCGGGCCAGGTGGTGCAGGCCGGCCTTGGCGGCGCCGTACGCGGAGGTGCCGGGCGAGGGGCGGGCGCCGCTGACGCTGCCGATCATCACGATCGCCCCGCGCGCGGCGGCGAGCAGCGGGTGGGCGCGCTGGGAGACCAGCAGGGGCGCGGTCAGGTTGAGCTCGACGACGCGGGCGTGCAGGCGCGGCGACGTGCCCGCCAGCGGCGCGTACGGCGAGCCGCCCGCGTTGTTGACCACCACGTCGAGCCGGTCGAACCCGCCGATCAGCCGGTCGACGTCCTCGGGGACGCGTACGTCGGCCTGGACGAAGCGGAGGCCGTCGAGGGGGCCGGGGTCCTTCCTGGCGCAGACGGTCACCTCGGCGCCCGCCTCGCGGAAGGTCCTGGCGATGCCCGCGCCGATGCCCTGGGTGCCGCCGGTCACCAGCACGGACCTGCCGGTGTAGTCGTATGTGACCGTCACGGGTGCTACCGTACCAAGCAAGCGTTAGGTGCGACTAGGGAGCGCGATGGGGATCACGCTGCTGGACGGGGCGGTGGCCGAGGTCGTGGTGGACGTGCCGCCGGTGAACGCGCTGACCGTGCGCGGCTGGGCGGAGCTGGCGGCGGCCGTACGGGCAGCCGGGCGCGACCCCGCGACCAGGGTCGTGGTGCTGCGGGCCGAGGGACGCGGGTTCAACGCCGGCGTGGACATCAAGGAGATGCAGGCCGATTCCGGGCACGCGGCGCTGGTCGGGGCGAACCGGCAGTGCTACGAGGCGTTCGCGGCCGTCTACGAGTGCGAGGTGCCGGTGATCGCGGCGGTCCACGGCCACTGCCTGGGCGGCGGCGTCGGCCTCGCGGGCAACGCGGACGTGGTGGTCGCCAGCGAGGACGCCTACTTCGGGCTGCCCGAGGTGGACCGGGGCGCGCTGGGCGCCGCGACCCACCTGTCCCGGCTGGTGCCGCAGCACCTCATGCGGGCCATGGTCTACACGTGCAGGAACGTCACGGCGGCCGAGCTGCGCGCGTTCGGGTCGGTGCTGGAGGTGGTGCCGCGCGAGCGGCTGCGGGAGGCGGCGATGGAGGTCGCCGCCAAGATCGCGGCCAAGGACCCGTACGTGATCCGCCGCGCCAAGGAGTCGCTCAACGGCATCGACCCCGTGGACGTCAGACGCAGCTACCGCTTCGAGCAGGGGTTCACCTTCGAGCTCAACCTCATGGGCGTCGGCGACGAGCACAGGGAGCGGTTCCGATGAGCAAGGTGATGTCCGTCGAGCAGGTCGCGGCCTCGGTGGAGAGCGGGATGACGGTCGGGATCGGCGGCTGGGGCTCGCGGCGCAAGCCGATGGCGCTGGTGGGCGGGCTGCTGCGGTCGCCCGTACGCGATCTCACGGTGGTCTCGTACGGCGGGCCCGACGTGGGCATGTTGTGCGCGGCCGGGAAGGTGCGCAAGGTCGTGGCGCCGTTCGTGACGCTCGACACCATCCCGCTCGAACCGCGCTTCAGGGCGGCCAGGCAGGCGGGAACGATCGAGTTCGCCGAGTACGACGAGGGCATGTTCATGTTCGGGCTGCTGGCGGCGGCGCACCGGCTGCCGTTCCTGCCGACGCGGGCGGGGCTCGGGTCCGACGTGATGCGGGTCAACCCGGGGCTGCGTACGGTGCGGTCGCCGTACGGGGACGGGGAGGAGCTGGTCGCGGTGCCCGCGCTGACCCTGGACGTGGCCCTCGTGCACCTGAACCGGGCCGACGCGCGCGGCAACGCCCAGTACCTGGGGCCCGACCCCTACTTCGACGACCTGTACGCCAAGGCCGCCGACCGCTGCTACGTGTCCTGCGAGCGGCTGGTGGACACCGCGGACCTGCTCAAGGAGGGCCCGGTCCAGTCGCTGCTGATCGGCCGGTCGATGGTGACCGGCGTGGTCGAGGCGCCCGGCGGGGCGGGTTTCACCTCGTGCGAGCCGGACTACGGCCGCGACGAGGAACGGCAGCGACGGTACGCGGAGGGCCACGATGACCAGGGCTGACGTGTGTGTGGTGGCGTGCGCGGAGGCGTTCAGGGGCGACGGGGAGATCCTGGCGGCCGGGATCGGCGGCGCGGTCACGGTGCTGGCGGCGCGACTGGCGCGGCTGACGTTCGAACCCGATCTGGTCACGCACGACGGCGGCTGCCTGCTCACCGGCGACGTGCCCGAGCTGGGCGCGGCGCCCGAGGTGGTGGAGGGCTGGCTGCCGTTCCGCGAGCACCTGTGGCTGGTGCTGAACGGCAGGCGGCACGTGATGCTCGGCGCGAGCCAGATCGACCGGCACGGCAACACCAACATCTCCTGCATCGGCGACTGGGAGCGGCCCAAGGCGCAGCTCCTCGGGGTGCGGGGCGCGCCGGGCAACACGCGGTGCGACCCGACGAGCTACTGGATCCCCCGGCACTCGCGGCGGGTGTTCGTGCCCGAGGTGGACCTGGTCAGCGGGCTCGGCACCGACCGGGGCGCCTTCGAGCTGCGCCGCGTGGTGACGAACCTGGCCGTGCTGGACTTCGCCACCCCCGACGGGAGGATGCGGCTGGTGTCGACGCATCCCGGCGTGAGCGTGGCCGACGTGGTCGAGGCCACGGGTTTCGACCTCGTCGTCCCCGGCGACGTGCCCGTGACGCGGGAGCCGGCCGCCGAGGAGCTGCGCGTCCTGGACCGCCTCGATCCCGGCCGCGTCCGCGACCGGGAGGTGGCCGCGTGAGGACCGCGCTCACCGCGCTCACCGGCTGCCGCCACCCCATCGTCCAGACGGGCATGGGGTACGTCGCGGGCGCCCGGCTCGCGGCGGCCGTCTCGCGCGCGGGCGGGCTCGGCGTGATCGGCGCCGCCACCCTGTCGGTGCCCGAGATGACGGCGGCCATCAGGAAGGTGAAGGAACGCACCGACGCGCCCTTCGGCGTGAACATCCGCTCCGACGCCGACGACGCGGCCGAGCGGGTGGCGGTGATGATCAGGGAGGGCGTACGGGTGGCGTCGTTCGCGCAGGCGCCGCGCAAGGAGCTGATCGCCCGGCTCAAGGACGCCGGGGTGGTGACGATCCCGTCGGTGGGCGCGCGCCGGCACGCCGAGAAGGTGGCCGCCTGGGGCGTGGACGCGGTGATCGTGCAGGGCGGCGAGGGCGGCGGGCACACCGGCCCGGTGGCGACGACGCTGCTGCTGCCGCAGGTGGTGGACGCGGTGGACATCCCGGTGATCGCGGCGGGCGGCTTCTTCGACGGTCGCGGCCTGGTGGCGGCGCTGGCCTACGGCGCGTGCGGGATCGCGATGGGCACCCGGTTCCTGCTCACCCGCGACTCCCCGGTGCCCGGCGAGGTCAAGAAGGTCTACCTGGAGGCCCGCGAGACGGTCGTGACCACCAAGGTGGACGGGGTGCCGCACCGGGTGCTGAGCACGCCGTTCGTGGCCTCGCTCGAACGGTCGCGGCTGCTGCGCGCGGTGCTGAACGGCGCCAGGTTCCGGCGGCTGTCGGGGCTGTCGTGGGCGGCGCTGATCCGCGAGGGGCGGCGCATGCGGCAGGGGCGGGAGCTGACCTGGGCACAGGTGCTCCAGGCGGCCAACACCCCCGTGCTGCTCAGGGCGGCGATGGTCGAGGGCCGCGCCGACCTGGGGGTGCTGGCCTCCGGTCAGGT
>JABFVJ010000327.1 GCA_013362835.1 Nonomuraea sp.
AACGCCGCGCGCGCCAGGTAGTCCTCCAGCCGGTCGGGGGGCAGCGCGGACAGCAGCACCCGGCCCATCGACGTGCAGTAGGCCGGGAAACGAGTGCCGATGCTGATCGACACGCTCATGATCCGGACGGTGGCCACGCGGGCGACGTAGACGATGTCCTCGCCGTCGAGGACCGCGACGGAGGCGGACTCGCGTACCTCGGCGGCCAGGCGTTCCAGGTGGGGGGCGGCGACCTCGGGGAGCGACAGGCTGGACAGGTAGGCGTACCCGAGCTCCAGGACGCGGGGGGTGAGGGTGAACAGGCGGCCGTCGCAGCGTACATAGCCGAGGTCGGTGAGGGTGATCAGGAACCTTCTGGCCGCCGCGCGGCTCAGGCCGGTCTCCCGCGCGACCTGACTGAGCGTCAGCGCGGGCGCCGCCGCGCTGAACGCGCGGATCACCGCGAGCCCTCTGGCCAGCGACTGCACGTGATCGACCATGGGTGATCCTTGACATGAGCCGTCAAAGGCGTAGTTTCCGCGATACGGGGCTGTTCGGTCAGAGAATATCTGTGCGCATAGCGAACACCTAGGAGCAGCCGTGCGTCGCGCTCTCATCATCGTCGCCGCCCTGCTCGTGACCGCCTGCGGCGGCACGCAGCCGGCCGGGCGGGCGGCGGGCGACAAGGGCAGGGACAAGGTCGACGCCGGCGTGATCGCCATCGTCGACACCGCGCCCATCCACCTCGGCAAGGCCAAGGGCTTCTTCGCCGAGCAGGGCATCGACCTCACGATCACCCCCGTGGCGGGCGGCGCGGCCAGCATCTCGGGGGCGATCAGCGGGCAGTTCCAGTTCGCCTTCGCCAACACGACCTCGCTGCTGACCGCCGAACAGCAGGGCCTGGACGTGAAGGTGGTCGCCAACGGCGTCTCCTCGACCGGGCAGCAGGGCAAGGACTTCAGCGCGGTGCTGGTCAAGCCGGACAGCCCGATCAAGTCGGCCAAGGACCTGGCGGGCAGGAAGATCTCGGTCAACCAGCTCAAGAACATCGGCGACACGACCGTACGCGCCTCGGTGCGCAACGCGGGCGGCGACCCGAACGGCATCGAGTTCGTCGAGCTGCCCTTCCCCGACGCGCCCGCGGCCCTGCAGAGCGGCCGGGTGGACGCCATCTGGGTGGTCGAGCCGTTCGTCAGCCAGGCGCTCAGCCAGGGAGCGCGGGCCGTGGCCTGGAACTTCGCCGACGCGGCCCCCGATCTGACCGTCGCCATGTACTTCACCACCGCGCGCACCGATCCCGATCTGACCAAGCGGTTCACCGCGGCCATGCGCAAGTCACTGGAGTACGCCGACTCCCATCCGGACGAGGTCAGGGAGATTCTCAAGACGTACACGAAGATCTCGCCCGAGGTGATCGCGAAGATCTACCTGCCGAAGTGGCCGGTCGAGGTCAACAAGGCGTCCGTGCAGACCATCGCCGACCTGGCGCTGGCCGACGGCGTGCTCAAGGACAGGATCGACGTGTCGTCCCTGGTGCCGTGAGAGCGGCGTACGGACTGGCCGGGCTGGGCGGGCTGCTCGCGCTGCTGGAGGCCGTCCCGCGCCTCGGCCTGGTCGACGAACGGTTCCTGCCCCCGGCCTCGCGGATACTCGGCACGCTCGCCGCCGAACTCGCCACCCCCGACTTGTGGATCGCGCTCGGCGAGACCATGCGCGGGTGGGCCGTCGGCCTCGCGCTGGCGTTCTGCGCGGCGGTCGTGGCCGGGGTGGTGATCGGGATCGTCCCCGGGCTGCGCGCGCTGACCGGCTCGACGGTCGAGTTCCTGCGGCCGATCCCGTCGGTCGCGCTGGTGCCGCTGGCCACACTCCTGTTCGGGCCCTCGCTCGGCTCGACGCTCCTGCTCGTCGTGTACGCCGCCTTCTGGCAGGTGCTCATCCAGGTCCTGTACGGGGTCGCCGCCGTCGACTCCGTCGCCGACGACACCGCGCGCGCCTACGGGCTGTCGGCCTGGTCCCGGGTCAGGCATCTGGTGTGGCCGACGGCGCTGCCGTACGTGATGACCGGGCTGAGGCTGGCGGCGGCGGTGGCGTTCATCCTGGCGGTGACGGCCGAGCTGGTGATCGGCAGCCCGGGGCTCGGCGCGGAGATCCAGGTGGCGCAGAGCAGCGGGGCCGTGCCCACGGTGTACGCGCTGATCGTGGTCGCCGGGGTCGTCGGCATCGCGGTGAACGCGGCCGTGCGGCTGCTCGAACGCCGGGTGCTGGCCTGGCACCCGGCCGTGCGCTCGGAGGTCGCGGCGTGAGGGCGCTCAGGCTGGTCGCGCTGCCCGCGCTGCTCGTCCTGGTGTGGTGGGCGGTCAGCGGGAGCACGTTCTACCTGCCGGGCCCGGTCGAGGTGGGGCGGGCCTTCGCCGAGACCTGGTTCTCGCGGCGGCTGCTCGACGACGTGCTGCCGAGTCTCGCCCGGCTGCTCGCGGGCTACGCCGTCGCCGGGCTGCTCGGGGTGGGGCTCGGCGTGCCCATCGGGCTGTCGCCGCGGCTGCGGGCGACGCTCGAACCGGTGCTGGAGTTCTTCAGGGCCGTCCCGCCGCCGGTGCTGGTGCCGCTGATCATGTTGCTCGCCGGGATCGACACGCCCATGAAGGTGCTGGTCATCGTGTCGGGCTGCGTGTGGCCCGTCCTGCTCAACACCGTGGAGGGCGTACGGGCGCTGGACGAGGTGCTGTCCGACACCTGCCGCATGTACGGCGTGCGCGGTTCGTCGAGGCTGCGGCGGTTCGTGCTGCGGGGCGCGAGCCCGCAGATCATGACCGGGCTGCGGCAGGCGCTGTCCATCGGGATCATCCTCATGGTCATCAGCGAGATGTTCGCCAGCTCCAGCGGGCTCGGGTTCACGATCGTGCTGTTCCAGCGGCAGTTCCAGATCGCCGAGATGTGGAGCGGGATCCTGCTGCTCGGGCTGCTCGGACTCGGGCTGTCGCTGCTCTTCCGCCGCGTCGAGCGGCGGATCCTGTCCTGGTACTACGGCAGTGGAGCCGCCCGTGCTTGAGATCTCCGAGCTGAACAAGGTCTACCGCGGCCCCGGCCGGCAGGTCGAGGCGATCGGCTCGATCACCTTCGGCGTGGGCGCCGGTGAGCTGGTGTGCGTGGTGGGGCCGTCCGGATGCGGCAAGACCACGCTGCTGCGCTGCGTGGCCGGGCTGCTGCCGGTCAGCGGGGGCGAGGTGCGGGTGGACGGCGAGCCGGTGACCGGGCCGCCGCCGCGCATGGCCGTGGTCTTCCAGGAGTACGGCCGCAGCCTGTTCCCGTGGATGACCGTGCGGCAGAACGTCGAGCTGCCGCTGAAGGAGAAGCGGGTGCCGCGCGGGCGGCGGGTGGAGCTGGTGGGCGGGTCGCTGGCGGCGGTCGGGCTGGACGACGTGGCCGACGCGCATCCGTGGCAGCTGTCCGGCGGGATGCAGCAGCGGGTGGCTATCGCGCGGGCGGTGGCGTACGAGCCGCGGGTCCTGCTCATGGACGAGCCGTTCGCGGCCGTGGACGCGCAGACCAGGGCCGACCTCGAAGACCTGATCCTGCGGCTCTGGCGGGACCTGGAGGTGACCACGCTGTTCGTGACCCACGACATCGACGAGGCCGTCTACCTGGGGCAGCGGGTGATCGTCCTGTCCTCGTCGCCGACCACGGTCCTGGAGGACCTGAAGATCGACCTGCCGCGCGAGCGCGACCAGCTCGGCACGCGGTCGCTGCCGCGTTTCGGCGAGCTGCGCGGGCATGTCTACCGGCGGATCCAGCAGGCGAGGGGGACACGATGAGCACGGTCAGGGACGCCGCCTTCGAGGTGCTGCGGCGCAACGGGCTGACGACGATCTTCTGCAATCCCGGCTCGACCGAGGTGTCGCTGCTGACCGGGCTGCCGGACGACCTGCGTTTCGTGCTCGCGCTGCACGAGGGTTCCGTGGTGGGCATGGCGACCGGGTGGGCGATCGGGCAGGCGGCTCCGGCGCTGGCCGTGCTGCACACCACCGCCGGGCTGGGCAACGCGGTGGGCGCCATCGCCACCGCGCGGGCGAACCGGGCTCCCCTGGTGATCCTGGTGGGGCAGCAGGACCGGCGGCACCTGGCGCTGGAGCCGTTCCTCGCCGGGCGGCTGGGCGGGCTCGCCGGGGACTACCCGGTGTGGGCGGACCAGCCGGTACGGGCCCAGGACGTGCCGGGCGCCCTCGCCAGGGCCTTCCACGAGGCGGTCACGCACCGGGGGCCCGCGCTGGTCGTGGTGCCGATGGACGATTGGGACGCGCCCTTCGAGGACGAGACCCTGGCGGCGCCCGTACGGGTGGTGCGGCCCGCCGGGGTGCCGGACGCGGAGCTGGCGCCGCTGGTGGAGCTGCTGGCGGGGGCACGGTCGCCGGCGATCGTGGCGGGGGCTCGGGCGTCGTGGCCGCCCTTGGTGGAGCTGGCCGAGCGGCTGGGGTGCCCGGTGTTCCAGGAGTCGTTCGGGGCGTTCGCCGGGTTTCCGCAGGATCATCCGCAGTACGCGGGGGTGTTGCCGGCGGACCGGGTGCGGTTGCGGGCGGCGTTGGCGCCTCATGACGTGGTGCTGGCGGTGGGGGCGCCGGTGTTCCGGCAGTATCCGTACGCGCCGGGGCCGCTCGTCGAGCCGGGGACCGTGGTCGCGCTGGTCACCGACGACCCGGCCGAGGCGCACCGCAGCCCGGCCGACCTCGCCTTCCTGGCCTC
>JABFVJ010000102.1 GCA_013362835.1 Nonomuraea sp.
CTACCACGTCGAGTACGGCTACTCCTGCATGGGCTACGAGATCGCGGGCGGCGTGGGCGTCAAGATGGCCCGGCCCGAGCGCGAGGTGTTCGTCATGGTGGGCGACGGCTCGTACCTGATGATGGCCCAGGAGCTGGTCACGGCGGTCGCCGAGGGCGTCAAGCTGATCGTCGTCCTGGTGGACAACTCCGGGTTCGCCTCCATCGGCCGCCTGTCCGAGAGCGTCGGCGCGCGTCGGCTCGGCACGTCCTACCGCTCGCGTACGGGCGGCCCGCTGCCGGTCGACCTGGCCGCCAACGCCGCCAGCCTGGGCGCCCTTGTGCTGCGCCCTGAATCGCTCGCCGACCTGCGCAAGGCGCTGGAGGAGGCCCGCTCGTCCACCGAGACCACGGTCGTGTACGTACGCACCGACCCCATGGCCGACGACGCCCCGCCCTCCGAGGCGTGGTGGGACGTGCCCGTCGCCGAGGTGGGCGCGGCAGGCGAGCGGGAGGCGTACGAGGCGGCCAAGCGCGCCCAGCGCCGCCACCTCACCCCGCCCCCCTGACCAGGGTTGCCGCCGATCACCGGCGGGAAGGCCCCTGACCAGGCACGATCGGGGGGTTGGGATGAGGCCGTGGCGGGTGCTGGGGTGGATCGCGCTCATCGCGGTGGCCTGCTTCTGCCTCTACCACGTGCGCACGGTGGCCATCTCGATCGTCATCGGCGTGTTCCTCACGGCCCTGCTGCACCCGCCGGCCCGCTGGCTCGTCTCCCGCGGGCTCGGCCCGGCGCTCGCCACCACGGTCGTCTTCGCGGGCGGCCTGCTGCTGGCGGGCGCGCTGATGGCGCTGCTGGTGCCGCCCACCGTCGACAGCCTGGCCGAGCTGCACGCGAGCTTCGGCAAGATCCTCGACGACCTGCACAACCTGGCCGCCAGGTTCGGGCTCGACGACCGGCAGCTCCTCGCGCAGGCCAAGGACTACCTGTCCAAGCAGGGCAAACAGATCACGACCGGGGCCCTCGCCGGGGTGAGGACGGCCGGCGAGATCGTCGTCGGGGCGGTGCTCGCGGTCATCCTGTCGGTCTACTTCGTGCACGGCGGCGAGCGGCTGTTCGCCTGGATCGTCGACCTCGTGCCCGACGGGGCCAAGGAACGCTGCCGTGACACCGGCCTGCTGATCTTCGGCGTGATCGGCCGCTACATCCGCGGGGTCGCGATCGTGGGCCTGGTCGACGGGTTCTTCATCGGGATCGCGCTGTGGATCCTGGGCGTGCCGATCGCGCTGCCGCTCGCCGTGCTGACGTTCGTGGGGGCGTTCCTGCCGGTGGTGGGGGCGTTCATGGCGGGGCTGCTGGCGGCGGTGGTGGCGTTCGTGGCCAAGGGGTGGCTGGTGGCGCTGATCGTGGTCGCCGTGACCGTCGCGGTGCAGCAGCTCGAAGGGCACGTGCTCGCGCCGCAGATCTACGGCAAGGCGCTCGACCTGCCGGGCGCGGTCATCCTGGTCGCGATCACGGTGGGCAGCGTGATCGCGGGCATCACCGGCGCGTTCCTCGCCGCCCCGGTGACCTCGGTCCTGGTCGCCCTCCTCAGACGCCCGCGCCCCACCTGACCCCCGGCGGCGCTCGCCTCACTCCCGGGCCGCGCTCACCGCCTCCAGCAGCTCGCGGCTCCAGGTCAGTCGCCCTTCGCGCAGGTCGCCGAGCACGGCGCGCAGCCATCGCGCCTCGGCCGCCGTCACCTCGCGCAGGTATTCGGACTCCAGCATCGTGACGCGCGGCAGGTCGCTCTCGGCCGCGAGGCTCGACTCCAGCGCGGCGAGCGTGCCCTCCACGGCCGCCGCCCGCCGCTCCAGCGCATCGGCCAGCTCGTCGGGGGGAAGCAGCATCGCGTTGGACAGCGCCGCGGGGAACTGCGGGAACTCCCGCTTCGGACGGCTGAGCATGTCGTCGAGCCAGTCGCGCAGCCGTGCCTGCCCCTCGTCGGTGATCTCGTAGACCGTGCGCTCCGGGTACTGCTGGTCGCGCCCGGTCTCCCTGACCCTGAGCAGCCCGGCCTCGCCCAACCGGTCGATCGTGCGGTAGAGCCCGGCCCGCTGGCCCACGTTGACCACCTGGTCCTTGCCCCACTGCTTGAGCAGCCGCTGCATCCCGTACGGGTGCAGCGGCTGGTACCGCAGCAGGGCCAGCACGGTCAGAGCGAGCGGCGAGCCGCGGTCGAGAGCCATGCCTCCATACTAGCCCCAATAGAACTAGTTGACTTGCAACTAGTTTCAATGCAACTATCAAGCCATGACCACAGCAGAGCGCGTCCACACGGACCACACCGTCACCCGCCGCCTGGGCAACTGGACCACCGCCGGCCGCTTCGAGATCCGCACCCGCCACGGCCACACGACCATCGACCTGCGCTCCCCCGACCTGCCCGCCGACCTGGAGCTCCGCCTCGACCTCGACCACGGCGTCGTCAAGCTGCTCCTCCCCGAGGACGCCACGGTCGACCACTGGGGCCTGCGCTGGACCGGCCGCGGCCAGGTCAAGGACCACGAGGCCCCCGCCGAGGGCACCGGGCGGCGCGTCCGCCTGACCGGCACGGCGACGCGGAGCGAGGTCCGCGTCCGTCGCGGCGGCGTCGCGACCCTCACGGCCATGCTGACCCGCGAGTACGTCGCCGACGTCCGCCGCGCCCACAGGACCGGCACCCACCCCACCGTCGACGACCCCGCCAGAAAGAGCACCCACCCCACGGTCGACGATCCCGCCAGTGAGGGCATCCGCTCCGGCGTCGGCGACGCCGCCAGGAAGGGCGTCGGCGCCCTCGCCGGGAAGGCGTCATGACCGACATTCCCGTGCTGATCGTCGGCGGCGGTTACGCCGGGCTCGCCTCGGCCCTGTTCCTGTCGCACCACGGCGTGCCCTGCGTGCTCGTGGACCGCCACGCCGGCGTGTCGATCCTCGGCCGGGCGCGCGGCATCAACCCCCGGACCATGGAGATCTACCGGCCGCTCGGCCTGGAGCGGCGCGTCAAGGAGGCCGGCCGCCCCTTCGACGAGGAGGCGGGCGTGGCCCGCTGCGCGACGCTGGCCGGCGAGTGGCAGTGGATCTTCGAGGGCGGCTCCTCGCGGGCGATGCCCGAGCTGACCGCCGGCGAGTTCGGCATGGCCGACCAGAGCACCGTCGAGCCGATCCTGGCCGACGCGGCCCGCGAAAGGGGCGCCGACCTGCGCTTCAACACGGTCTGCCGATCGGTGGAGCCGGACGCGGACGGCGTCACGGTGGTGACCGAGGACCTCGCCACCGGCGAGCGCCGCACACTCCGGGCCCGCTACCTGATCGCCGCCGACGGCTACCGCGGCACGATCAGGGAGCAGCTGGGCATCGCCCGCGAAGGGCTCCGCGTCCTGCGCAGCTACCTGTCCTTCGTCCTCAGGGCCGACCTGTCGGACCTCGTCCGGCAGCGGCCGCTGTTCTGGATCATCGGCGCCCCCGGCGCCACGGCCTCCGGCGCGATGGTCTCCCACGCGCTGCCCGGCCACTGGGGCATGGCCCTCACGTACGACCCGGCCGAGGAGTCACCCGCCGACTTCACCGACGAACGCCTGGCCGCCGCGGCCAAGGAGCTCATCGGCCGCGACCGGCCCGTGGAGATCGTCAGCAGGGCCGCGTGGGAGGAGGCGGTGGGCGTCGCGGGCCGCTACCGGGAAGGGCCGGTCTTCCTGGTCGGCGACGCGGCGCACGTCTGGCCGCCGGCGGGCGGGATCGGCGCCAACTCGGCCGTCCAGGACGCCCACAACCTGGCCTGGAAGCTCGCCGCCGTACTCCAGGGGCGGGCCTCCGACGCGCTGCTCGACACCTACGACGCCGAACGCCGCCCGGTGGCGCTCGCCCTGGCCGACCTCACCGTACGCAGCCAGGCCGCCCGGTTCGGCCCGAACCCCGAGGACGACCCGCTCGACCACGTCCTCGCGATCCTGGGCCAGCGCTACCGCTCGTCGGCGGTGATCGGCGCCGAGCACGAGTCCGTGTTCGGCGACTCCGTGCACCAGTACGCCCGCCCCGGCACCCGCGCCCCCCACCTCTGGCTCGACCGCGACGGCACCCGCGTCGGCGTCCACGACCTGTTCCACGACGCCTTCGTCCTGCTCTGCGGCCCCGAGGGAGACGACTGGGCGCGAGCCGCCGAGAAGACGCCCGGCCTGCGGGTCCACCGGATCGGCGCGGACGTGCTCGACGTCGAGGACGCCTGGACCGACCGGTACGCCGGCGCCCCCGCCGTCCTGGTCCGCCCCGACGGCTACGTCGCCTGGCGCGCGACCGGCCCGGCCACCGACCTCACGCCCGTGCTGGACCGGCTGCTCGGAGTGGCAGCTCCAGCTCCAGGTAGTGCCTGATCGGGATGCCGTCGCTCTCGGCCGGGATGGCCGGCTTGAGCTTCCTCGCCTCGTCGGCGGCGTGCCGGTGCAGGGCGACGAGGTCGAACCCGTACCGCTGGTAGAAGCGCAGCGCGTGGGTGTTGTCGTTGGTGGTCATCAGCCACAGCCGGGCCGCGCCACGCCCGGCCGCCACGCCGCGCACGGCGTCCAGCAGGGCCCTGCCGACGCCCTTGCCCGGGATGACCGCGTCGATCGTGATGACCTCCACCGCGTCGCCGCGGTCGGCGTACGTGAGGACGCCGGCCACGTCCCCGCCGAGGTGGGCGACGAA
>JABFVJ010000428.1 GCA_013362835.1 Nonomuraea sp.
GCCGGCATGCTGCTCGACGACCGCGAGCGCATGGTCGACTGCTACGACAAGCTCAAGCCGTTCGCCGACCGGGTGGCCGGCGCGGGCACGGGCGTGGTGGCGCTGTGGCCGGTGGCGCTGACGCTCGGCGACCTCGCGATCCGGCTGGGCCAGGCCGACGCGGCGCGCGAGCACTACGAGAAGGCCCTGGAGGTGGCCGAACGGGTGGGCGTGCCGCGCTGGGTGGAGGCCGCACGGCGGTCGGTCAGCAGCTCACCTGGAAACGGTCGCTCGTGACGGTCCTGGCGTTCCTGGCGGTCAGCTCGACGCGGTACCAGCCGGGGTTCCCCGACACCTGCGGCCGCCACTCGACGCTCTTGCTGTCGCCGGCGAACCCGGAGTAGTCCACCAGATACGTACGCCAGGTCTTGGTCGCCGGGCTCCAGCGGGCCAGCCGCCAGCTGTACAGGACGGTCCTGCCGGGCGCCGGGTTCACGATCAGCCCGCGGGCCCGGTACGACTTGGCGCAGCCGGGGATGCCGTCGGTCAGCGCGCTGACGGTGACCTCGCCCGCCTTGGCGGGGGCGCTCTCCTGGGCCGGGGCGGTGATGGGCAGCTCACGGGCCGACAGGGTGACGGTTCTCGTGGGCTCGGCGGCCGACCCGGCGCTACTGTAGGCGGAGAGGCCGACGTAAGCGCTGGTGAAGGCCAGGGCCGCGACGAAGAGCTTGACCGCGTTCGCAGTGCCGCTGGCCAGAACCGCTGCGCTTGTCGTCGACATGATCAACACCCCTTTTTGCTTGGTTCAGGTATAGATCAGGGGAGTTGTCGGCTACTTGCAGCCGGTTGCGGCGGGCTTGCACGTCGATGCGGGTGGCCCGGTGTGGCGCATGGGCGTTCGCTTGACTAAGGTAAGGCTGACCTAAGGCTTCGGGGAGTAGGGGTGAGCGGGCTCATGTGGCATGCGGCGGTCGCCCTCCCCGATCCGGCCAGGCCGTTCTGGTTCGGGCTGCCGTACTGGCTGGTGGGGGCCGTTCTCATCCTCGCGCTGTTCGGCGCGTTCCAGGTCTACTACTGGGTCGGCCGCAAGCTCGGCGAGAAGCTGTACGAGTCGCGCGTCGGCGTGAAGCTGGGCCGCGAGCGCATCGCGAAGATCGAGAAGGTCGTCGGCAGGTGGGGGGCCCTGGCCGTCTACGGGTGCTTCTGGGTGCCCATGCTGCGGCACACGCTGCCGTGGGTGGCGGGCGCGCTGCGGGTCTCCTACCCCTGGTACGTCGTCGCCAGCGCGCTCGGCTGCCTGACCTGGGCGCCCATCTGGTGGTTCGGCCTGACGGCGCTCGTGTGGGGCTGGCTGGAGCTGGCCGCGCGCTCGCCCGTCAGCGCGGCGGTCGTGCTGGTCGCGGTGGTGGCCGGCGGGGCCTGGTTCTTCGTGCGCCGCAGGCGCAAGGCCCTCGCCTCGTCCTGACCGCTCATCGCGGCGCCGGGGCCTGGTCGTCGATGGTGGCCTCGGGAGCGTTCCTGCGTACGGTCTCGATGCCGT
This sequence comes from Nonomuraea sp., assembly GCA_013362835.1. The sequence continues at coordinate 1,520 of JABFVJ010000428.1, forward strand.
TCACGCAGGCGGCCTTGTTCGGGTAGCCCTCGCCCACGGCCAGCGTCTGCCCGTTGTTCGCGACGAGCGCGAACCGGAATCCGCCCCGCTCGTCCTGACTGATGATGAACTTGCCGGCCACGGCCCCAGCTCCCCCGCTATGTCGGATCTATCAACCATTTACCCCCAACTGAGGGTGACTTACGGCCGAGTTTCGCAAACCAACCGTTGATCTCCTGTCACGATGGCTGACATGCGTATTGGGGGTTTTATCGGCTCTGCCGTACTCGCGCTGCTTGTCGGAGTCTCGTACCCGGCCCAGGCCGCGCGGGCGGCGGACGCGCCGACGGTCAAGGCCGCGTCGGCGTACGTGCTGGACTCGGCGGGAACGATCCACTTCAGCAAGCGGGAGACGCGGCGGGTCCCGGTGGCGAGCCTGGTCAAGGTGATGACGGCCTACGTCGTGCTGCGCGAGGGCCGCCTCGGCGACACGATCACGATCACGGCCGCCGACGTGAAGCACGCCACCAGCAACGGCGCGACCACGGCCGCCCTGAAGAAGGGCGAGCGCCTGACGGCCAGAGACCTGCTGTACGGCCTCATGCTCCCCTCGGGCGCGGACGCCGCCAACGCCCTGGCCAGGCAGTACGGGCCGGGCAAGACCGCGTTCGTGGCCAAGATGAACCGCGCGGCCCGCTCGCTCGGCCTCACCGGCACCCGCTACACCAACCCGGACGGCCTGCCCACGCCGGCCAACGGCGGCTACTCGACGGCGGTCGACCAGGTCAGGCTCGCCCAGCGGGCGCTGGCCGATCCCGTCTTCCGCGCGGTGGTGGGCAGCAAGGTGCACAAGGTCGCCAAGACGGCGGTGCATCGGGCGCACACCTGGCGCAACTCCAACAAGCTGCTCAGCCGGGCCGAAGGGGTGCTGGGCGTGAAGACCGGCTACACGAACGCGGCCCAGTACTGCCTGCTGTTCGCGGGCGAGCGCAACGGCAGGCGGGTGGTCGGGGTGCTGCTGCACGACGCGGACGAGCGCCGCTTCTCCACCGCCGAGAAGCTGCTCGACTTCGCGGGCGAGCAGATCGCCGAAGGCTGACCCCCGCTCAGCCGAACGTGACGCGGCCCGCCGCGCTGAGGTCCTTCATGCCGCGGGTGGCGCAGGCGAGGATGGCCATGGCCGGGGTGATCGAGCCGCGGACACGTTCGCGGGCGAGCGGCCCCGAGGTGACCGTGCCCGACAGGAGGCTGTCGGCGGGGTTCTGGGTGGCCAGGCGTTCGGCCCTGGTCCGCACCTCGGAGGTGCCCACGGGCCGTCCGTCGGCCCCGAACCAGGTGATGCGGGCGGTCCCCCGTACGTGCTGGGCGCTCGTACAGGACGCGCGGCCGGTGCCCTTGAGCGTGACCCAGCCCGAACGCAGGTAGGCGGCCGAGCCGTCGGGTGACGCGCAGGCGGTGAGCAGGAGGTTGCCGCGGGCCGAAAGCCGGCGCGGGGTCAGGCCGATCTCCGGGGTGAACGTCAGCGGCCGGCCTGTCGGCGTGGCGGCCACGCAGCTCAGCGCGCTGTCCTGGGCCGGGGCGGCCGCCCACGCCTGCGGGGCCGCCGCTGCCACGAGTGCGATGATCCAGGCTGGCTTCACGAAGCCCCTCCGCCCGTCGCGTAACGTAATCGGTCGATGACATCCTGCCGCATCGACGGGCGATCGGACCGTCACGACCTGACGGCGGATTCCCAGCACGAAGCCGACCCCGGGGGCGATTCACGCCGATAGGGTGGTGAATCTACCCCTCCGCAATAAGGAAGATCATGGCGGCATTCGTCGAAGTCCGCACGACGATCGAAGGCCACGAGCAGGCGGCGGCGCTGGCGCACGCCATCCTGCTCGCGGGGCTCGCGACCTCGATCGACATCGCGGAAGTCCCTGCCGAGGAGGCCGGGAGCGCCTGGCAGCTCACGCTCATCGCGCCGGAGTCCGAGGCCGCGGCGCTCGAACGGCACATCAGGGCGAACGGCGAGGGCTGCCCGGTCGAGTCGCACCCGATCGCGCACGACCTCGACGACTACCCCGACTGGCTCACCGAGGACACCGACCACCCCTGACCGTCACCGCGGCGGCTCCTCCCACTCCCACCGGGGCACCTCGCGCAGCGGATGCAGCTGCTCGTCGGTCTCGGCGTGGGAGTTCTGGAGCGCCACCTGGGTGCCGAACTCCACGTGCGAGCGCAGGGAGGCCCTGAACGGCTCGTCGTCCGGCAGCCCGGCCACGTCGGCGGCCTCCATGTAGAGCTCCACGAACCGCCGCCGCTGCGTCTCGTCGATGCGCAGCCCCCGGTGGGCGTCGATGAGCAGCGGAAACCCGCCCATCTCCGTCGAGAACGTGTCGGGGCCGCCGAACGTCTCGACGGTGAAGGCGGTCAGATTGTCCACGTGACCCGGTTTGCCCTCGCCGAAGAGCGGGTGGAGCAGGGGGTCTGTCAGCAGGCTGCGGTAGAAGATCTCGATGAACCGGCGTAAGCCGTCTTCACCGCCCGCGTGCTCGAAGAGCGTTTCCATGATTACGTGCTTACACGCCTGGCCGAGGCGTTGCCAAGACCTGGGCGTCCGCCGATCTCATCAGGCCGTGGCAGGCGATGGCGGCGGCCGCGACCACGTTGAGCGAGTCGACGCCCGACGCCATCGCGGCGGCGCTCATGGGGATGCAGACAGCCTGGTCGGCCTCGTGCAGCCAGTGGGAGGAGAGCCCGTCGCCCTCCGAGCCGAGCAGGAGCGCCACCCGGCCGCCCATCCGCACCCGGTCGATCGGGGTCGCCTCCTGGTCGGGGGTGAGCGCCAGGGTCTGGAACCCCGCCTCGCGGAGCCGGCCGAGGCCGGCGTACCAGTCGTCGAGCCGCGCGTACGGGATCGAGAACACCGCGCCCATCGAGACCTTCACGGCGCGGCGGTAGAGCGGGTCGGCGCAGCGCGGGGAGAGCAGGATGCCGTCGACGCCGAGCGCGGCGGCGCAGCGGAAGATGGCGCCGACGTTGGAGTGGTCGACCAGGTCCTCCAGCACCAGCAGCCGCCGCGCGGCCCCCTTGATCAGGGTCTCGGCCGGAGGCAGCGGCAGGCGGCGCATCGAGGCCAGCGCGCCGCGGTGCACCGGGAAGCCCGCGATGCCGGACATGAGCTC
>JABFVJ010000170.1 GCA_013362835.1 Nonomuraea sp.
CCTGCCCGCCCCGCTGCCGTCGCCGCCGCGCTCGCTGGTGCTGCGCCGATGAGCACCGCCCCGCTCACCGGCGCCGCGCCGATGGGCACCGCCGCGGGCCTGGTACGCGCCGCGCGCACCCCGTGGTTCGACCTGACCGAGTGCGCCGGGCACCGTACCGTGCGCTGGGCGGACGGCGAGCGGGCCGGCGAGGCCCCGATGACGTTCGGCACCCACCACGACCTCGCCTCGGTCACCAAGGTCGTCGCCACCACGACGGCACTCGTCCGGCTCGTCTCCGACCGCCTGGTGGACCTGGACGGGCGGGCGGACGCGTACCTGGGCGAGGGCTGCCCCGACGGCGTCACCGTACGGGACCTGCTGCTGCACCGGGCCGGGCTGTGGGAGTGGTGGCCGCTGTACGTCGACCCCGCCCTGCCTCCGCCCCGGTACGCGCCGGGCCGCGAGCGCCACTACTCCGACCTGGGCTTCATCCTGCTGGGCCGGATCGTCGAGACCGTCACCGGCACGCCCCTGGACCGGGCCGTGGCCGAGCTGGTGACCGGGCCGCTCGGCCTGACCGCCACCACGTACGCCCGCCCCGCCGGCCCGGAGACGGCGATGAGCGCCCGCGACGACCGCGTCGAGATGCGCATGCTCGACACGTCCGACCCCTACCCCGTGCCCTTCCGCAGCGCCGACTTCACCGGCTGGCGGCACGCGCCGGTGCTCGGCGAGGTCGCCGACGGCAACGCCCACCACGCCTGCGGCGGCGTCTCCGGCCACGCCGGGCTCTTCTCCACCGTGCCCGACCTGCTGCGCTACGCCACCGCCCTGTCCCGCTACGAGGAGCACGACCGGCTGTGGCGCCCCGAGGTCGCCCGCGAGTTCTTCCGCGAGGGCCCCGACCCCGGCCAGGCGCTCGGCTTCCGCACCTACGACCTGGCGCTGAAGGACGAGACCGTCACCGTGCTCGGCCACCCCGGCTACGTCGGCTGCGCCGTCGGGTTCGTCCCCGGACGCGGCATCGCGATCGCGCTGGCGAGCAACCGCCTGCTGACCGACGCCGTGCCGACGCCGACCGACGCCCTCTGGACCGGCCTGCTGCAGGCCATCACCGACCGATCGAGGACCGCATGACCCCGCTCCTGGAGATCCGCGACCTGTCGGTCGCCTTCCGCACCCGCAAGCAGGACGTCACCGTCGTCAGGAACGTCTCCATGGAGATCCTGCCGGGGCAGACCGTGGCCGTGGTGGGCGAGTCGGGCTCGGGCAAATCCACGACGGCGGCGGCGGTCAACCGGCTGCTGCCCGCGAACGGGCGCATCACCGGCGGCCGGGTGCTGTTCGACGGCCGCGACCTGGCCACGGCGAGCGAGCGCGAGATGACCGCCGTGCGCGGCGCGGGCATCGGCCTGGTCCCCCAGGACCCGATGTCCAACCTCAACCCGCTCATGCGCATCGGCGACCAGATCGGCGAGGCGCTGGAGGTGCACGGCATCGCCGCCGGGAAGGCCGCCCGCGCCCGCGTGACCGAGCTGCTGGAGCTCGTCGGCATCCCCGATCCCGGGCGGCGGGCGGGGCAGTACCCGCACGAGTTCTCCGGCGGCATGCGGCAGCGGGCGCTCATCGCCATGGGCCTGGCCTGCCGGCCGAAGCTGCTCATCGCCGACGAGCCGACCTCGGCGCTGGACGTGACCGTGCAGCGGCGCATCCTCGACCAGCTCGGACAGCTCACCTCGGAGATGGGCACGGCCGTCCTCCTCATCACGCACGACCTGGCGCTCGCCGCCGAGCGAGCTGACGCGGTGGCCGTCATGTACCAGGGCGAGATCGTGGAGACCGGCCCGGCGGCCGAGATCCTGGCCGATCCGGCGCACGCGTACACCAGGCGGCTGCTGGAGGCCGTGCCGAGCCTGTCGTCGGTGCGGGTCGCCGAGCCCGAGCGCGCGGCCGAGGACCTGGTGGTGGTCGAGGACCTGCGCAAGGTGTTCACGATGCGGGGCACGGGCGAGGAGTTCACGGCCGTGGACGGGGTGTCGTTCAGCATTCCGCGCGGGCGTACCGTGTCGATCGTGGGCGAGTCGGGCTCGGGCAAGTCGACCACCGCGAACCTGCTGCTCGGCCTCGACGACGTCACCTCCGGGCGCATCGGCTTCGACGGGACCGACCTGACCTCGCTCGGCCGGCGGGAGCTGTTCGCGTTCCGCCGCCGGGTGCAGCCGGTCTTCCAGAACCCGTACGCCTCGCTCGACCCCCGGTACACCGTCGAGAAGTCGATCGCCGAGCCGCTGCGCGTGCACCGGGCCGGCACCCCGGCCGAGCGCGCGCGGACGGTGGCCGAACTGCTGGAGAAGGTGTCGCTCCCGCCGTCGCTGGCCGAACGGCTGCCGCACGAGCTGTCCGGCGGCCAGCGCCAGCGGGTGGCCATCGCCCGCGCGCTCGCGCTCTCGCCGGAGCTCGTCGTGCTCGACGAGGCGGTCTCCGCGCTGGACGTGCTGGTGCAGGCGCAGATCCTGGAGCTGCTCGCCGGTCTCCAGCGCGACCTCGGCCTCAGCTACCTGTTCATCAGCCACGACCTGGCCGTCGTACGGATGATCTCGCACCGGGTGCACGTGATGCGGGCCGGGCGGATCGTGGAGAGCGGCACCGCGGCCGAGATCTTCGACGACCCGAAGGACGACTACACGCGCGAGCTGCTGGCCGCCATCCCCGGCCGCGCCGCCTGACCGGGGTAGGGCCAGCCCTACCCCGCATAGGGCCGTGACCAGGATCGAACGGCCGCGGCCCGGCCCGTAGCGTCGTTCCCATGACAACCCTCCGGCAGCGCATCGCCATCGACACCCGCTACACCCTGGCCGGCCTCCCCCTGACCGTCGCCGGATTCTCCCTGACCGTCGCCGGGATCTCGGGCGGCCTGGGCTCCGCCGTCGCGTTCGTGGGGCTGCCCGTCCTCGCCGGCACCGCCCTGCTCGCCAGGCGCCTGGCCGACTTCGAACGGCTCGCGCTCCCCGGCGTGCTCGGCCACCCGGTCGCGCGCCCCCGCTACACGGCGGCCCCCGCCGACGCGGGCTGGTTCCGCCGGCTGATGAACCCGCTCGCCTCCGGGCAGGCCGCGATGGACCTGCTGCACGCGATCGTCACGTTCCCGATCTCGCTGGCCGCCTTCGTCCTGACCGCGGTCTGGTGGGCCGGGGCGGTCCTCGGGCTGACCTTCCCGATCTACGGCTGGGCGCTCGCCGACATCTTCGGGACCGACGGGAACCTGCCCGCGCTGCTCGGCCTCGGCGACGGGGTCGGCATGTACGTGGGGTTCAACACGGCGGCCGGCGTGCTGTTCGCGCTGACGCTGGTCCCGGTGCTGCGCATCGCCGCGCTGCTCAAGGCGGGCGTCGCCCAGGCGCTGCTGACCCGCCCGTACGAGCCGGTCGCGCCGGTCGCCCCGGTCGCCGCCGCGGCGTGGGTGACAGCCCGCTAGGGACGGGTTACCCTCCCAAGTGCCGAAATTTCCGATCTTGTGAGGGCGGGGACGCCGTGCCGTCGTGGGCAGATCTGCCGCTCGGCCAGGTCGTACGGCTCGACGCCGACGCCGACGCCGTGGCGCTGGCCCTCGACCCTCTGCCGGACGACGCCCCGGCCGTCGTCACCTACTTCGCCGCCGAGGAACGTTCCGTCGCCGACCTGGCCGCCTCCGTCCTGCGTGAGCTGGACCGGGCGGCCATCGCGCTGTTCCCGGCCTGGTTGCCGGGCGCGGAGGGCCTTCGGGAGCCGTCGGGCGTGAACGTGGCCGCCGTACGCGTGCTGGCGCTGCGCAGGGCGTCGTCGAGCGGGCATTTCGCCCCGTTCCTGGCCGAGCTGGCCGGGCGGGCGCTGACCGGCGGCCCGAGCCGGCTCGCCCCCGAGGTGCGGGCGGCCGGGCTGGTCAGGGTGCTGGCCGACAGCTTCGGCCGGGAGCGGCTGGCGGTGCTCGTACGGGTGCCGGAAGGGCTCGGGGCGGTGGCCCTTGAGGTGCTGGTCGCGGGGTGCGAATGGCTGTCCCACCGCGGCCGCTGCGGCGTCTGGCTCACCGGCGCGCCCCTGCACGACGACGACCGTGTGAGAACGTACGCCGCGCCGCCCGGCATACCCCTGTCCACCGATCCCCACGACCCGTCCGACGCCACCCACCCGCCCTCCCCGGCCGGATCGACCGGCGTGGCCGGGCCGCCTGTGGTCGCCGTTCCTGCCACCGCTGAGCGAGCGCCGGCGGTCGCCTTCCCCCCTGTCGCCGGACGGCCGCATCCCGGGAGCGCGAGCGAGCAGGCGCTGGAGGCGGCGCTCGCGACGCTTCCGTGGGCGGAGGGACGGGCGTGGAACCAGACGTACCGGCCGCATCCGCTGGCCGTGCCGATCCGGGTGGACCTGCTGTGGGAGAAGGAACGCTGCGTGGTGGAGATCGACGGCCCGGACCACCGGGGACCGCTCAAGTTCGCCGCCGACCGGCAGCGGGACGTACGCCTGCAACTCGATGGTTACGCCGTCCTGCGTTTTTGCGATTCCCAGGTGTTGACCGACCTGGACACCGTCGTCCACCAAATCGGCCAGTTTCTGCGGAACCGCCGCAGATCGGAAGGATGAGATATGCCGGACAAAGGGCTGTCGCTGCCCGAGTTCACCGCCCTGCTGGTGCTGGCTGTCGAAGCCCGCGAG
>JABFVJ010000512.1 GCA_013362835.1 Nonomuraea sp.
ATGCTCGGGGTCATCATCGGCGTGCTGGCCGTGGTGATCCTGGTGGCGGTCGGCACCGGCGCGAAGGACGCGGTCGAGAAGGAGATCTCCGGCCTCGGCACGAACATCATCCTGGTCGTCCCCGGCCGCATCAGCCTCGGCGCGGCCCCGACGCAGAGCAAGCTCGGCCTGGACGACGTGGCCTACGTCCGCCGCGTGGTCGGCGACCCCGGCAAGGTGACCGTCTCGCTGCAGTCGGGCGAGACCGTACGGGTCGGCAGGACCGAGTCGTTCGTCACCGTGGTCGGCACCGACCAGAACCTCGTCAACATCTTCGACCGCCCGCTCGCGAAGGGCCGCCCGCTCAGCGAGACCGACGTGGACACCCGCCGCAGGGTCGCGGTGCTGGGCTCGGAGGTGGCCGGCACCCTGTTCGGCGACCTCGACCCGATCGGCCGTCAGGTGACGATCTCGGGCGCCAGGTTCCGCGTGGTCGGCGTGTACGCCGAGGTCGGCCAGACGTTCGGGCTCGCCCGCGACCAGGAGGTGCACATCCCGGTCACCACGGCCCAGCGCCTGCTCGGCATCGAGCGGATCAACGGCCTCGCGGTCGGCGCGTCAGGGCCCGACCAGATCGACGCGCTGTCGGAGAAGGTGACCGCCGCGCTGCGGGCCAGATATCCGGGCGAGCAGTTCTCCGGCGTCACCCAGACCGCGCTGCTCGGCACGATCGGGAACGTGCTCGGCATGCTGACCGGCGTGCTGGCCGCCATCGCGGGCATCTCGCTGCTGGTGGGCGGCGTGGGCGTGTCGAACATCATGCTGGTCAGCGTGCGCGAGCGCACCCGCGAGATCGGGCTGCGCAAGGCGCTCGGGGCCAGGCAGAGCGACATCCTGGCCCAGTTCCTCATCGAGGCGGTGCTGCTGACCACGATCGGCGGGCTCATCGGCATCGCGCTCGGGGTGGGGGGCGCGCTCGCGATCAAGACGTTCACCGAGGTGCCCGCCACGATCACGTGGTGGTCGATCGCGCTGGCCTTCGGGGTGTCGGCGGCGGTCGGGGTGTTCTTCGGCGTGGCGCCGGCGCGGCGGGCGGGCCGGCTCGACCCGGTCGTCGCCCTCCGCGCCGAGTGACCGCTCAGGCCCTCCGCCGAGTGTGGCTCGGACACTCAGCGCCGGGTGCGGCTCAGGCGTCGCGCCGCCGCATGAGCAGGGCGCCCGCCGCGACGGCGACGGCGACCCAGATCAGGTAGACGCCGTACCCGCTCCACGGTCCCAGCGAGTTGCCCGCCTGGTCGAGCACCACTTCCAGGCCGGCGTTGGTGGTGAAGTGGTCGGAGACGGTCTTGCCCCACTGACCGGGCAGGGCGCCGGTGAGCTGCGGCAGCACCAGCATCAGCGCGATGGCCGAGACGAGCGCGCCCGGCGTGTGCCGTACCAGCGTGCCGAGCCCGAGGCCGAACAGGCCGCAGGCGGTGAGGTAGAGCCCCGCGCCGATCACGGACTGGACCGCCGCCCCCATGTCGACCGAGGCCGGCTGCGTGATCGCCAACCCGAGCGCCACCGACGCCGCCGCGGCGACCGTGCAGACGACCAGCGCCGTCACGGTGAACACCACGATCTTGCCGGTGAGCAGGCTCATCCGCCGCGGCACGGCCATCAGCGACGTACGGATGCCGCCCGTGCGGTACTCGCTGGAGATCACCAGGACGCCCAGCGTGGCGATGGACAGCGAGGCGAACATGATGCCGGTGAGGCTCGTCATGACGGCCTGGTCGCCGGATATGGGCCGGCCATCGGAGGTGGACTTGGACGCGAAGGAGATGAGCCCGCCGAGGCCGAGCATCAGCAGGGCGGTGACGGCCAGCGTCCACACCGTGGACCGGACCGAACGGATCTTGGTCCACTCGGACCTGAGGATGTCCATCATGACGAGTACTCCAGGCTGTCCTTGGTGAGCTCCATGTACGCCGCTTCGAGCGAGGGCTGCACGAACGTCAGCTCCTCCAGCGGGATCCCCGCCCGTGCGGTCAGGGTGCCGATCTCCAGCGTGCTCATCGCGGTCACGCGCAGGTGGTCGGGGAACAACTCGCCGACCTGGACCAGATCGGCCACCTCGGCGAGACGCGGCGAGCGCACCCGTACGTAGCCCTGGGAGCTGCGCCCGATGAACTCCCGCACGCTCGTGTCGGCGATCAGCCGCCCCCTGCCGATCACGACCAGGTGGTCGGCGGTCTGCGCCATCTCGCTCATGAGGTGGCTGGAGACGAACACCGTCCGCCCCTCGGCGGCCAGTTTGCGCATGAACGTGCGGATCCACAGGATGCCCTCGGGGTCGAGCCCGTTGACCGGCTCGTCGAAGAGCAGGATCTCGGGGTCGCCGAGCAGCGCGGCCGCGATGCCGAGCCGCTGCGACATGCCGAGCGAGAAGCCGCCGATCCGCCGCTTGGCGACCTCGCGGAGGCCCACCGCCTCCAGCACCTCGTCCACCCGGCTCGCCGGGATGCCGTTGCTCTGGGCGATGGCGAGCAGGTGGTTGCGGGCGCTGCGCCCGCCGTGCACGGCCTTGGCGTCGAGCAGCGCGCCCACCTTCCGCAGCGGGTGCCGATGCTCCTCGTACGGCCGCCCGTCCACCAGCACCGACCCGCCCGAGGGCCGGTCGAGCCCGAGGATCATGCGCATGGTCGTCGACTTGCCGGCGCCGTTCGGCCCGAGGAACCCGGTCACCTGGCCGGGCTCGACGTCGAACGACAGGTCCGCGACGGCATGGGTGTCGCCGTAGCGCTTGCTCAGGTTCGTTGCGCGAATCGCCGTCATGATGCAAGCGTGCCGTCCGGAGCCCCGGTTTCTCTTCGGCCGGAAGGACGTTCTTGCCGGGCGGGCTCTGGGAGCCTGGTCCTACTCTCCTGGGTGGATCAGCGCCGCCTCGTACGCGACGATCACGGCCTGCGCCCGGTCCCTGACGCCGATCTTGGCGAACAGGTTGGTCACGTGGTTCTTCACGGTCGAGGGCGAGACCGACAGCTCCTTCGAGATCTCGGTGTTCGACCGGCCGCGCGCGATCAGGACGAGGATCTCCCGCTCGCGTTCGGTCAGGGCGGCCAGCACGGGCGGCGCGGTCACGGCCGGCGGGCGCGGCGCGCGGACGTACGTGCCGATCAGCCGGGTCAGCAGGCGCGGCGCGACCGCCGACTCGCCCCGGTGCACGACGCGTACGCCCTCGATCAGCTCCTCGGGGGAGACGTCCTTGGGCAGGAACCCGTCGGCGCCCGCCCGGAGCGCCGCGACCACGTTCTCGTCCAGGTCGAACGTGCTCAGCGCGAGCACCCGCACGCCCGGCAGCTCCGAGGTGATCAGCTCGGTCGCCCCGACGCCGTCGAGCCCCGGCATGTGCAGGTCCATCAGCACCACGTCGGGCCGCAGCCGCCGGCTCAGCTCCACGGCCCGCTCGCCGTCGGCGGCCTCGCCCACCACGGACAGGTCGGGCTGCGCGTCCAGCATCAGCCTGAAGCCCTTGCGCACCAACGCGTGGTCGTCGACCAGCAGCACCGTGATCATGTCGCCTCCAAGGGGATGCGGGCGTGCACCCGGAATCCTCCCCCGGGACGCGGGCCCGTCGAAAGCTGCCCGCCGCAGAGCGCGACCCGCTCGGCCATGCCGCCGAGCCCGAACCCGGGCGTGCCGCCCTGCTGCGGCAGCCCGTCGTCCAGCACCTCGACCTCGACGGCCTCGATCTCGTAGGCCAGGCGCACGCTCGCCCGCGCGCCCGTCGCGTGCTTGCGGGTGTTGGTGAGCGCCTCCTGGACGATCCGGTAGACGGCGTGGTCGACCGCCGCGGGCAGCGTGACGGGGTCTCCCGTCACCGTCAGGCTGGCGGGCAGCCCCGCGCTCCTGGCCTCGCCGATGAGCGCGGGCAGCCGGTCGGCGCCCACCCCGGTCGCGGCGTCAGGCCCGTCGTTGCCGTCGGCGCGCAGCACGTCGAGCAGCCTGCGCATCTCCGACATCGCCTGGCGGGCGGTCTGCTGGGCGCTCTCCAGCGTCTCGCGGGTGACCTCCTGCTCGGGCGCGAGCGTCGCCCGCGCGCCGCCGACCAGGGCGTTGATCACCGTGATGTGGTGGGCGACGACGTCGTGCAGCTCCCGCGCGATGCGCCGCCGCTCCGCCTGTACGGCCGCGTCGGCGGCCTCCCGCCTGCCGCGTTCGTTCAGCTCGCTCCTGGCCTTGACCAGCGCGCCGACCCCGGCCGGGACGGCGACGACGAAGGCCCCCGCCAGGAACTGGCCGATGCCGGGCCCGGTGACCTCCATGACGGTTGCGTACGCGGCCATCCCGGCGCCCGCCACGACGAGCGCCGGGCGGCCGGAGGCATAGCGGGCCAGGCTGTAGAAGGCGATGCCCTCGGGGAGGGTGGCCGACGTGACCAGACCGGCGGCGATCCCGGCGACGTCGAGCGCCGTGACCGCGCCGGCCACGACCAGCGGCCTGCTCCTGCGGACGAGCAGCGTCAGGCTGGTCAGCAGGAGGTGCGCCGACGCCGATGCCGCCCGCGCGTCGCCCTGGACGATCATGAAGACCATCCCGAGGACCGCGAACAGCCCGATGACGATCACGATCATCGTGTCGAAAACCCGGGGACGTCTGAAGAATCGCC
>JABFVJ010000283.1 GCA_013362835.1 Nonomuraea sp.
CTCCTGCCCGGAGGACGGCCAGGAGGGAGGTACGTCGTCGTTGCGAGCCTCCGGCCAGGACGGTGGCAGATGCGACGCCCCGGAGCTCGCGGAATTCTCCGTTGCCATTGCTGCCGGCCCTCCCGAAGTTGTGTCCGGATCTGCCGCTTTATCCGGATTTGACGTACCAGGCATGATCTCATGGGATTTTCCAGGAGATACGGCGGGTTCCGCAGCGAAACGAGCGAAGCCGTGAGGATCGGTCGGCGGGTCCTGCAGTGGCAGGTCGCTCCCCGGTCGATCTGGCTCAGCTGGATACACCACGGCGACGACAGTATTCTAAAGGGACATATGAGGTCACAACGGATAGATCACCATCGGGTCTCGCTGAACCCGAAGGGTCTATTGTGCCTTCGCCGCTCGATCAACTATCTGCATTCCGCCGAAGAGGTGCGCTAGGCTTGACACATGCGTTCCGCGACCCTGCTTCTTAGCGGGCCGCGACGGCCCTGAGAGGTCTCGCCGTCGCGGCTACCCCTCGTTCTGCACGAGGGGTTTTCTTATGGGTCCGATTCAAGCCAGAAGGACAGTAGCCGTGAGTGAGTACGACCCGCAGGCGCTGCAGGCCAAGTGGCAGCAGCGATGGGAGGAACAGGAGCCCTACCGGGCGAGCGAGGACGCCGCCGACCCGCGGGAGCGGCGCTACATGCTCGACATGTTCCCCTACCCGTCGGGCGACCTGCACATGGGCCACGGCGAGGTGTTCGCCATCGGCGACGTCGTCGCGCGCTACTGGATGCAGCGGGGCTACAACGTCCTGCACCCGATCGGCTGGGACTCCTTCGGCCTGCCCGCCGAGAACGCCGCGATCAAGCGCAACGCCCACCCCGCCGAGTGGACCTACGCCAACATCGAGACGCAGGCCAACTCGTTCAGGCGCTACGGCATCTCCTTCGACTGGTCGCGCCGCCTGCACACCAGCGACCCCGACTACTACCGCTGGAACCAGTGGCTGTTCAACCGCTTCTTCGAGCGCGGCCTGGCCTACCGCAAGGGCGGCCTGGTCAACTGGTGCCCCAACGACCAGACGGTGCTGGCCAACGAGCAGGTCGTGGACGGCAGGTGCGAGCGCTGCGGCGCCGACGTCATCCGCCGCGAGCTGACCCAGTGGTACTTCAAGATCACTGACTACGCCCAGCGCCTGCTGGACGACATGGAGCAGCTGACCGGCTGGCCCGAGCGCCTGCTGACCATGCAGCGCAACTGGATCGGCCGCTCCGAGGGCGCCGACGTGCTGTTCGAGATCGAGGGCCGCGACGAGCCGGTCCACGTCTACACCACGCGCCCCGACACCCTGTACGGCGCCACGTTCTTCGTCGTCGCCGCCGACGCCGCGCTGGCCGACGAGATCGTCACCGACGAGCAGCGTCCGGCCTACGAGGCCTACCGCGCCGAGGTCGCCAAGCTGAGCGACATCGAGCGCCTGGCCACCGACAAGGAGAAGACCGGCGTCTTCCTGGGCCGTCACGCGATCAACCCGGTCAACGGCGAGCGCATCCCGGTCTGGGCGGCCGACTACGTGCTGTCCGACTACGGCCACGGCGCGATCATGGCCGTGCCCGCCCACGACCAGCGCGACCTGGACTTCGCGAAGAAGTTCGAGCTGCCGGTCAAGGTCGTCGTGCACACCGGCCTGGCCGACCCCGGCGAGACCGGCGAGGCCACGCCCGGCGAGGGCACGCTGGTCAACTCCGGCCCGCTCGACGGCCTGACCAAGGTCGAGGCCATCTCCAAGATCATCGAGATCCTGGAGGCCGAGGGCAGGGGCACGGGCGCGGTCAACTTCCGGCTGCGCGACTGGCTGCTGTCCCGCCAGCGCTTCTGGGGCACGCCGATCCCGATCATCCACTGCGGCGACTGCGGCGAGGTGCCCGTCCCCGACGAGCAGCTGCCCGTCACGCTGCCCGACCTGCGCGGCGAGGCGCTGGCCCCCAAGGGCGTGTCGCCGCTGGCCAGCGCCACCGAGTGGGTCAACGTCGAGTGCCCCAAGTGCGGCGGCCCGGCCAAGCGCGACACCGACACGATGGACACGTTCGTCGACTCGTCCTGGTACTACCTGCGTTACTGCTCGCCCGGCTACACCGACGGCCCGTTCGACCCCGAGCAGGTGCGCAAGTGGGGCCCGATCGACCAGTACGTCGGCGGCATCGAGCACGCCGTGCTCCACCTGCTGTACTCGCGCTTCTTCACCAAGGTCCTGCACGACATGGGCATGGTGAGCTTCACCGAGCCGTTCAAGCGCATGCTCAACCAGGGCCAGGTGATCAACGGCGGCAAGGCCATGTCGAAGTCGCTGGGCAACGGCGTCGACCTGGGCAAGCAGATCGACGAATTCGGCGTCGACGCCGTACGCCTGACGATGATCTTCGCGGGCCCGCCCGAGGACGACATCGACTGGGCCGACGTCTCACCGGCCGCGTCGCAGAAGTTCCTGGCCCGTGCGCTGCGCGTGATGTCGGAGGTGACCAGCGAGCCCGGCGTCGCCTTCGACGGCGGCGACCAGGCGCTGCGCAAGGTCACCCACCACACCGTCGACGAGGTCACCAAGCTGGTCGAGTCGCAGCGCTTCAACGTCGCGGTGGCCCGCATGATGGAGCTGACCTCGGCGGCGCGCCGGGCCATCGACTCCGGTCCCGGCGCGGCCGACCCGGCCGTGCGCGAGGCCGCCGAGACGCTGGCCGTCATGTTGTCGCTGGTGGCGCCCTACCTGGCCGAAGAGGGCTGGGAGCGCCTGGGCGGCACGGGCGCGGTCGCCTTCGCGGGCTGGCCCACCGCCGACCCGGCGCTGCTGGTGCAGGAGTCGGTCACGTGCGTGGTGCAGGTGGCGGGCAAGGTGCGCGACCGGCTGGAGGTCGCACCCGACATCTCCGAGGACGAGCTGCGCGCCCTGGCCCTGGCCTCGGACAAGGTCGCGTCCTACTTGCAGGGCGCGCCGCGCAAGGTGATCGTCCGGGCGCCGAAGCTGGTCAACATCGTTCCGTGACTAGATCTCGCGCAGGGCGGGGAGCAGTTCCTTCTCCGCCCAGTCGAAGAACGGCTCCTGCTGGTCGTGGCCGATCTGCACGAGCGCGACGTGCGTGTACCCGGCGTCGGCGTACTTCCTGACGCCCTGCACGACGGCGTCCACGTCGTTGCCGCAGGGCACGTTCTCGGCGACGTCTTCGGGGCGTACCGAGCCGGCGGCGGCGGCGAAGTTCACCGGGCCGGGCAGCTCGGCCATGACCTTCCAGCCGCCGACGCCCGTCCAGCGCCACAACTCGTGCGCCCGCTGTCTGGCGGCCTCGGCGTCGGTGTCGTAGGCGAGGGCGAGCTGGCCGTACACCGGCTTGCCCTGGCCGCCGGCGGCGTTGAACTGCCGCACCACCTCGGGCATCGGGTCGTTGATGACCAGGACGTCGGCGAGGTCGGCGGCGATCTCGGCGGAGCTGCCGCCCGAGGCGGCGATGCCGATCCTGACCTGCTCGTCCGGCAGGTCGTAGAGCTTGGCCGAGTCCACGTCGTAGAACTCGCCCTGGTAGGTGACGTAGTCGCCGCTGAACAGCTCCCTGATGATCTGTACGGCCTCGGCGAACATCCGATGCCTGGTGTCCACGGGCGGCCAGCCCTCGCCGATGACGTGCTCGTTGAGGTTCTCGCCCGCGCCCAGCCCCAGGATGAACCTGCCCTCGCTCAGCACGCCCATCGTGGCGGCCTTCTGCGCGACCACGGCCGGGTGGTAACGCATGATCGGGCAGGTCACGTACGTCATGAGCGGCAACCGCTCGGTGACCTGCGCCGCGGCCCCCAGCACCGACCAGCAGTACGGCGAATGGCCCATCTCCTCGATCCACGGGAAGTAGTGGTCGGAGATGACCGCGTAGTCGAAGCCGACGCGTTCGGCGGTGGCGGCGTAGTCGACCAGCTCGCGGGCCGGGGTCTGCTCGGACATCAAGGTGTAGCCGATTTGTACCATGCGTTCGGGCTACCCGGGTTTGTCCAGAGTAGCGTCGAGTGTCCGAAGATCAATGGTCACCGGCCGAGCTCCTCGATCACCAGGCCGAGGCCGATGCCCAGCAGCCAGACGTCCTTGGAGACGGCGAGGCCCTGCTGGGTCGGGCGCAGGCTGCCCTCCTCGCGCATCCCCGGCGTCTTGAGGTACAGCCCGAGCAGCCCTGCGGCGAACGCGGTCAGCCCCGCGCCGACCAGCAGCGACGGCACGAAGGGCAGGACGAGGGCGGTCCCGAGGACGAGCTCCCCGGTCGAGAGCAGCTTCGTGAAGGCGGCCGGATCCTGACCGCGCAGGAACGGGTACGCGCCCGAGGCCATGCCGTGCAGGCCGGCCGCGGTCTGCTCGTCGGCCTTGGACTTGCCGAGCCCGGAGTGCAGGATGATGGCCGCGGCGGCCAGGCGGGGCGGGATCTGGTGCGGCCGGACGCAAAATCTCATGATTCCTCCACATGATGCGATTTGCGGTGAACCGGCTCCTTCCCTCCGCCCCAGCCGACATCCGGCGCGTCAGACGGTCTTGACCCTTCCCGGGATGCGACGGGCGGGAGGGGGAGAATTCTTTAGCCGCACTTGGTGCCGCCCATTAGTGTCTACGTGTGACAA
>JABFVJ010000266.1 GCA_013362835.1 Nonomuraea sp.
ACCGACCTGGCATGGCGGGCCCTCGACGCGGGCTGGATGATCGACTACCGGTCCGACATGGTGCTCTACCACCCGACGACCGCTCCCTCGCGGCACGCGGTCTACCACCGCATGGTCGCCCGCAACCGCGTCTGGCTGGCCCGCCGCAACCTCCCCGCGCCGCTCGTCCCCGTCTACCTCGGCGTGTGGCTGCTGCTCACTCTGCTGCGCCGCCCCTCCCGCAGTGCGCTGCGGGCCTGGTTCGGCGGATTCCGTGAGGGCTGGACCACCTCGTGCGGCCCCCGACGGCCCATGAAGTGGCGTACGGTGTGGCGGCTGACCCGGCTGGGCCGGCCCCCCGTCATCTGACAAGCTCGTATCCGGGAAAACCCGGGAGCCCCCGGGCCGTACCCTGGCCCCGGCTCATGCCGGACCCGGCACAGGCCGAGCATCTCGAAGACGAAAGTTTCCACTAGTGAGTGAGACAACGCACGACGCCACGGTCGCGATGAGCGCGCCCGCGGCGCCCGACGAGGGCCTCACGGCGAGGGAACTCGCCGCCAAGCACGGGCTCACCGTGAGCGGCGCCCGGCCGACCCTCATCGAGTACGTCCGTCAGCTCTGGGACCGGCGGCACTTCATCCTCGCCTTCTCCCGGGCGAAGCTGACCGCCCAGTACAGCCAGGCCAAGCTCGGCCAGCTGTGGCAGGTGGCCACGCCGCTGCTCAACGCGGCCGTGTACTTCTTCATCTTCGGCCTGCTCCTGGAGGCCGACCGGGGCCTGCCCCGCGAGGTGTACATCCCGTTCCTGGTCACGGGCGTGTTCGTGTTCACGTTCACGCAGAGCTCGGTGATGGCCGGCGTGCGCGCGATCTCCGGCAACCTCGGCCTGGTCCGGGCGCTGCACTTCCCGCGCGCCTCGCTGCCGATCTCCTTCGCGCTGCAGCAGCTCCAGCAGCTGCTGTTCTCGATGATCGTGCTGTTCGCCATCACGATCGGCTTCGGCAACTACCCCGACCTGTCCTGGCTGCTGATCGTGCCGGTGCTGGTCCTGCAGTTCTGCTTCAACACCGGCCTCGCGCTGATCATGGCCCGGGCGGGCTCCAAGACCCCCGACCTCGCGCAGCTGATGCCGTTCGTGATGCGGACGTGGATGTACGCGTCCGGGGTGATGTTCTCCATCCCGATCTTCCTGGAGGGCAAGCCCCAGTGGATCGCGAACGTCCTGCAGTGGAACCCCGCCGCGATCTACATGGACCTGATGCGCTTCGCCCTCATCGACGAGTACGACTCGTCGTACATGCCCGACCACGTCTGGGCGGCCGCGGGCGGCTGGGCCGTGCTGTTCGCCATCGGCGGCTTCGTGTACTTCTGGAAGGCGGAGGAGAGGTACGGCCGTGGCTGAGCAGCAACAGGACGCACGCATCCCCACCGTCGTCGCGGACGACCTCCACATCGTCTACCGCGTCAACGGCGCCAAGACCGGCAAGGGCAGCGCCACCGCCGCCCTCAGCCGCATCATCAAGCGCGGCGAGGAGCGCGGCGTGCGCAAGGTGCACGCCGTGCGCGGTGTCTCCTTCGTGGCGTACCGCGGTGAGGCCATCGGCCTGATCGGCTCCAACGGCTCCGGCAAGTCGACCCTGCTGCGCGCCATCGCCGGTCTGCTCCCCGCCGAGCAGGGCAAGGTCTACACCGACGGCCAGCCCTCCCTGCTCGGTGTCAACGCGGCCCTGATGAACGACCTCACCGGCGAACGGAACGTCATATTGGGTGGGCTCGCCATGGGCATGTCCCGCGAGGAGATCAAGGAGCGCTACCAGGAGATCGTCGACTTCTCCGGCATCAACGAGAAGGGCGACTTCATCACCCTGCCCATGCGCACGTACTCCTCCGGCATGGCGGCCCGGCTCCGCTTCTCCATCGCCGCGGCCAAGGACCACGACGTCCTGATGATCGACGAGGCGCTGGCGACGGGCGACCGCAAGTTCCAGAAGCGCTCCGAGGACCGCATCCGGGAGCTGCGCAAGGAAGCCGGCACGGTGTTCCTGGTCAGCCACAACAACAAGTCCATCCGCGACACCTGCGACCGCGTCCTGTGGCTGGAGCGCGGCGAGCTGCGCATGGACGGCCCCACCGACGAGGTGCTCAAGGAGTACGAAAAGTTCACCGGCAAGTAGTCCGGATTCGGCCAGGGCCCCGACGGAACTGCTCCGGCGGGGCCCGGCGTCTGCAAAGGAAACGTCAACTCCGGCCCATCTCAGGAATCTTGGGGCCAATCGGTGTGTTCTCGTGATGTGTCGGAACACCCTGACGAACCGTGTCGCGTTGTACAACGTAAGCTGTACCGGTCCCGAAACACGGCAATCAGGGCAATAATGCGCGACACCGCCCGTCGGACCACCGTGCGGACGGCTGGGCGGCGTGTCCGAAATAGTGTGTATTGGGTCGGCAGTGTAGAACGGGAGATGTGACGGCGATGGCTACGGAAACTCCCCAGCTCCACGCAGCACGTGCCGTCCCCGCGCCGGGCAGCCCGCGGTGACGGGAACCGGCACGGCGCGCCCCCTCGATGCGGAGCGCGGCACGCTCGACAAGGCCGCCGGCGAGAACTTCCCGGTGGCCCCCTTCTTCCTGCCCCGGGCCTGGCGCACCGACCTCATGGCCGTCTACGGCTTCGCCCGCCTGGTCGACGACATCGGCGACGGCGACCTGGCCCCCGGCGGCGCCGACGCCCGCCTGCTCGGCGTGTCCCCGCGGGAGGCCGAGGACCGCCTGGTCCTGCTGGACGCCTTCGAGGCCGACCTGCGCCGCGTCTTCGACGCGACCCCGCGCCATCCCCTGCTGCGCCGCCTCCAGCCGACCGTGCGCCGCTGCTCGCTGACCCCCGAGCCGTTCCTCGGCCTGATCGCCGCCAACCGCCAGGACCAGCTGGTCGGCCGCTACGAGACGTACGACGACCTGCTCGCCTACTGCGAGCTCTCCGCCAACCCCGTCGGCCGCCTCGTCCTCGCCGTCACCGGTACCTCGACGCCCGAGCGGATCCGCCGCTCCGACATGATCTGCACGGCCCTCCAGATCGTCGAGCACCTGCAGGACGTCGCCGAGGACCTCGGCCGCGACCGCGTCTATCTGCCCGCGGCCGACATGAAACGCTTCCACGTCCAGGAAGCGGATCTCGCCACGACATCCGCCGGAGCGTCGGTCCGTGCGCTGATTGCGTACGAAGCGCAAAGGGCCCGGGATCTCCTGAATGAAGGCGCCCCCCTGGTGGGTAGCGTCCACGGCAGGCTGAAACTGCTGCTCGCGGGCTTCGTGGCGGGGGGAAGGGCGGCCGTCCACGCGATCGCCGCCGCCGAGTACGACGTACTTCCCGGCCCGCCCAAGCCCGGCAAGCTCCGGTTGCTGCGTGAGGTGGGCGTGACTCTGCGAGGAGAGGGGTGATCCGGACCGTGGAGTCGGAACCACACGCGTCCCCACCGGTACTCGCCGCCTACAGCTACTGCGAGGCCGTCACCGGGCGGCAGGCCCGTAACTTCGCCTACGGCATCCGCCTGCTGCCGACGCCGCAGCGCCGCGCGATGTCGGCGCTGTACGCGTTCTCGCGGCGGGTCGACGACATCGGGGACGGCGCGCTCGCCGACGACGTCAAGACGGCCAGGCTGGAGGAGACCCGGGCGCTGCTCACCCGGATCCGCGAGGACGAGGTCGGCGAGGACGACACCGACCCGGTCGCCGTCGCCCTCGCGCACGCGGCCGGACACTTCCCGATCCCGCTCGGCGGCCTGGACGAGCTCATCGACGGCGTCCTCATGGACGTACGCGGCGAGACCTACGAGACCTGGGACGACCTGAAGGTCTACTGCCGTTGCGTGGCTGGCGCCATCGGGCGTCTCTCGCTCGGCGAGTTCGGCACGGAACCGGGAGCGCGCGGCGTGGACCGCGCGCCGGAGTACGCCGACACGCTCGGGCTCGCGCTCCAGCTCACCAACATCCTCAGAGACATTCGCGAGGACGCCGTGGGCGGGCGGACCTATCTGCCCGCCGACGACCTCGCGAAGTTCGGCTGCTCGGCCGGCTTCAGCGGGCCGCGGCCGCCGGAGGGCTCCGACTTCGCGGGCCTCGTGCACTTCGAAGTGCGGCGGGCCCGCGCCCTGTTCGCCGAGGGCTACCGGCTGCTCCCCATGCTCGACCGGCGCAGCGGCGCCTGTGTCGCCGCCATGGCCGGCATCTACCGCCGTCTCCTCGACCGCATCGAGCGCGACCCCGAGGCCGTGCTGCGCGGCCGGGTCTCCCTGCCCGGACGCGAGAAGGCCTACGTCGCCGTGCGCGGCCTGTCCGGCCTGGACGCCCGGCATGTGACCCGACGGACCGTCAGGAGGCGCGCCTGATGGACATCCCGGTCCAAGGTGATGCCACCGGCGAAAAGTGGCGGGCAACCCTCCGCTGCCGGGCGGCGTCCCTGACTGAGACGACCGGCCGTCCGGTGTTCGAGCACCGGTACAGCGGTCGCGCAGGGGAGGGTGCACGATGACCGACGGCACGCGGCCGCAAGGGCCGCTCGCGGACATCCCGCAACGCCCGGGGAGGGACGCCGTCGTGGTCGGCGGTGGGCTCGCCGGCATCACCGCCGCGCTCGCGCTCGCCGACG
>JABFVJ010000507.1 GCA_013362835.1 Nonomuraea sp.
CCACATGGGTCTATCCGATCGCCCGGTCAGGGCGCAAACCCTTTCATCCCGGGTACGTCTTCACCTTGTCCGCCGGCGGCGGCTGGATCGGGGGCACTCGGCCCCAGTCGGAGAAGGCCAGCTCGGTGCGGGTGGTGTCGCCGGGCATGGCGAAGGTGTTGACGTACTTGACCGGCAGCCCCTGGCGGTCCACCCACAGGTCCATCGTCACGGTCGACCGCTTCAGCAGGCGGCTCGTCTCCGGCTTGACGGTCAGGAGGTCCTTCGCCTCGGGCAGCGCCCTCCTGGACGTCGCGTCCTTGAGCGCCGCCTGGGCGTAGACGGCGCGGAACACGCGGTCGTGGTCCAGGCGGGTCACCGGATCGGCCAGGTCGATCCGTACGGTGTAGTGCGTCCCGAGAGGTTCCTCGGTCGTGGACGTGAGGCGGCCGGCGGCGGCCAGGGGGCCGAGCTGGGACAGTTCGACGTGGTTGAGGACGATTTCGAGCATGCGCACCCCCAGCCCCCGGTCGAACATGGACGAGGGCCACTTCGTCCACGGTCTGGCCACCGGAGGCAGGTCGCCGCCGCCGGCCTGGGAGGTGTAGACGAACCCGTCCAGGTCGATCAGGTGCCCTCCCGGGCCGCCGGGGGCGCTCGCGTCCTGCTCCTCGATGGCGAAGGGGGAGTCCGGCGTGGCCTGGTAGAGCGTGAAGCTCATCGTCGCGGGGGCGGGCATGACCCGGACGACCCGTACGCCCTTGTACGAGCGCAGCCGGTCGGCGATCAGCGCGCCCACGGCCCCGGCGCCCGTCAGCGGACGCGCCGCGCTCGCGGACGGCGCCGCGTGCGACCCGACCGGCGTCTCCGTGCCGCAGGCGGTGAGGAGGGCCGCGCAGAGCAGCATGGCGACGGAACGGCGCATGGGGGGCGACTCCAGGATCAAGGTGCCCATTCGGGCACGAGGCTGGACATATGTACCAGGAGTCCGCCTGTATCCGGAAATCAGCCCGCCGGCGTCAGCGCCTCCCGGACACCGGCGCCTGAGGTCCCAGAGGGGCGGCCGGAACGAGCACAACGCCCACTCTCACCTGCTCCATGCCTCGTGGACGGTGGTGACGGCCGAGGAGACGGGCCGGCCGCCCGGCCGGGTCACGGCGGGGACGCCCGGCACGGCCTCGCCGTCGACCACGATCGAGGCGTGCGCGCACGGGATGATCTGCATGGACAGCCCGTGGCTCACGCCCCGCAGGGGGAAGTCGGCCATCGCGAAGGGCCTGGCGTCGAGAGGGCCGGTGATGCTCACCTCCAGGCCGGGCGCGCTCGCGGACGCGCCCGTGGCGGGGTCGACGCACAGCCGCACGTCCGCCCGCTCCACCCGCGCGGCGGGCCACGACGGCAGCGCCGCGGCCTCGTCGAAGTGCCGCACGAAGTGCTCCTCGATCCAGGTCGCCAGCGGCGGGGAGTCGCCCACCACGCGCAGCCCGGCGGGCGTCCACACCACCAGCACCGCGCCTGTGCCGTGCGTGGACCAGTCGACCTGCCACAACGACGCGTAGCCGGTGGGCGTGGCGCCGTCGAACAGGGTGACGTACGGGTTGGCGCCGGCGAGCAGCGGCTCGCGGGTCACGTACGCGTCGGCGGCCGGCGCGGCCGCGCCGGTGGTCACGACGGCCTCGCCCGTAACGCGGCCCGTGGGGTGATCGCAGTAGTCGGCATGAGGTGATCCTTACGCGCTCCGGCCCCGCGGGCAACACCGGCTTGCGGGGTTGACCTCGGACGACGCGGTGAACGACCGTCCGCCGGCACGCGGACCGATCGAGGGGACGCCGAGTCTCACCGGGCCGGTCCAGGGGCTCACCGTCGCCGAACCTCCTACGCCGCACGACCGGCTGAGTGTTATCGGTATCACCGGACCCGCGGGTGAATATTTCCGCGGACGGAAAGCCGTCCTTGCCGCCTGCGAGGGCTGAGGCAAGGTGGGTGACCAGCCGCTACGACGTCACGGCCGAGAACGCGGGCACCGCGACCCGGCCATGGCGCGGCGCCCGGGTATTGACATGACGCAGGGGACGCTCTAAACCGTGATGTTACCGATAACATCTTCGCTCGGTGCAGCAGACCCCCCGATGACGCGGCCGCGTCATCGCTCCTGGAGGAGCAGAGCCATGCACTCACCCCCACGGCCGTCCCCCCGCACGAGACGGCGCCCGCCCGCCGTCGCCGCCGCGTGCGCGCTGGCCGCGATCGTCACCGCCCTGTCCTGGATCGTGGCGACGCCCGCCTCGGCGGCCCCCGCGCCGCTGGTCAGCACCTCCTCGCAGCGGTGCCTCGACGTGGAGGGCAACGTCGACACGCTCGGCACGCCGCTCGACATCTGGTCCTGCAACGGGCAGGCGAACCAGGGATTCGAGTTCACCTCGGCCGGCGAGCTGCGCACCATGAACGGCACGCGCTGCGTCGACGCCGACAGGAGCGGGACCACCCCGGGCACCGTCGTGCTCATCTGGTCCTGCAACGGACAGGCGAACCAGAAGTGGCGCAAGAACGCCGACACTTCCATCACCGGCGTCCAGTCGGGCCTCTGCCTGGACATCAACGGCGGGGGCACCGCCAACGGCACCGCGGTCATCCTGTGGACCTGCAACGGGCAGAGCAACCAGAAGTGGGGCGGCGCGGCCGGCGGCAGCACGCTCGTGGTGGACGCGGCCACCGTCGTACGCCCGGTCACCCGGGTCGGCTCGGGCACCCTGTACGGGCTGGCCGACGCGAACACCCCGCCCGTGTCGATCATGCAGCCGCTGAAGCTGCACCAGCTCAGGCAGCCGCCCCCGCTGCACGAGCACCGGCCCAACGGCTCCCCGGTGCCGATCGGCGACACGCTGGACATCGCCGCCAACGCCAAGGCGATCGGCGCGAAGATCACCGTCGACATGGCCGACAGCTTCGACGGCTTCCCCTACAACTGGACGAACTGGAACGACTGGTACAGCCGGATCGACAAGATGATCGCCGCGGCCAAGAACGCGGGCATCACGAACATCGACGCCTGGGAGCCGTGGAACGAACCTGACTGGACCTGGCCGTCCTCGGCGGGCGGCTTCAACGACGGATGGGTCCGCACCTACCGGCGCATCCGGCAGAGCGAGCCGGCCACCGCCATCATGGGCCCGAGCGAATCCCACTGGGACGTCAACCGCATGCGGTCCTTCCTGACCAACGCCAAGGCGACCGACACGCTGCCGCAGATCGTCTCGTGGCACGAGCTGAGCGGATGGCAGCAGGTCACGGCCAACGTCCGGGCCTACCGGGCGCTGGAGCGCGAGCTCGGCATCTCCGCCCGGCCGATCTCCATCAACGAGTACGCGACCCCGGACGAGATCGACGTGCCGAGCAGCGTCAACCACTACGTCGCCCAGTTCGAGCGCGAGGGCGTGCGCGACGCCGAGCGGGCGTTCTGGTTCGAGGCGGGCACGCTCAACGGCCTGCTGCACAACGGCCGGCCGACCGCGTCGTACTGGATGTACAAGTGGTACGCCGACCAGGGCGGCAACGTCGTCAAGGTCACCCCGACCGCCTACAACGACGGCGTGGCCGCCTACGACGCCGGGGCGCGCTCCTTCAGCCTCGTCTTCGGCGGCCAGGCCGGGAACAACACGATCAGGGTGGACGGCATCGGCGGCCTCGGCTCCTCGGTCACCGCGACCCTGGAGTACGTGGCCGGCACGGGCCGCACGACGGACGTCTCCGCCGCCACCCGGCTCTGGTCGACGGCCTACACCGTCTCCGGCGGCAGCGTCACCATCCCGGTCAACGGCGAGGACCCGTACGGCGCGTACCGGCTCACGCTGGCACCCCGCTGAACGCGGCGGGTGAGGCCGTCTCCCGGCGGCCTCACCCGTCCTCGCGGATCAGGTGGACCAGGGCGCTGGCGTAGTCGCCGGGGGCCAGGTCGGCGAACAGGCCGTGGGTGAGCAGGACCGCGCCGTGGTGGATCAGGCCGGTGTCCCGGTCGCGGTAGCGGGCACCCGGATCGAGGCCGCGCAGCGGGACGCCGGGGGCGGCCTGGCCGAAGCGGCGGGCACGGCGGAAGAGGAGGACCGCGAGCTGCCCGCCGTCGGGGGCGAGGTACTGCACGGCCGACAGCTCGCCGTCCGGCGGCAGCAGGCGGTACTGCCGGCCGTGCTGGACGAGCGGGCGGATCCGCTTGTAGGCCGCGACCAGCTCGGCGGAGCGTTCCAGGTCGGCCGGGCTCCACTCGGTCAGGGCGCCGCCGATGGCGAGCACGCCCGCCATGGCCGCGTGGAAGCGGAAGCCGAGCGGGACCTCGCGCCCGGTGTAGGGGTTGGGGCTGTCGGTGACCCAGGCGCCCATCACCCGGGCCGGGTAGAGCTGGGAGAAGCCGTGCTGGATGTCCAGCCGGTCGAGGGCGTCGGTGTTGTCGGAGGTCCACACCTGGTCGGCGCGTCGCAGGATGCCGAGGTCGACGCGGCCGCCGCCGCTGCTGCACGACTCGATCCGCACGTGCGGGTGGGCGGCGCGCAGCCGGTCGAGCACGTCGTACAGGGCGTGGACGTGGCCGAGCCACAGCCGGTCGCCGGGGCCCGCCTCGGTGAAGGGGCGGTTCATGTCCCACTTCAGGAAGTCGACGGCGTTCTTGGCGAGCAGCTCGTCGAGGGTGCGGTGGAGCCAGCCGGCGACCTCGGGCCTGCTCAGGTCGAGCACGAGCTGGTTGCGGTGCTCGGTACGCGTCCTGCTGGGCCGGTGGATCACCCAGTCGGGATGGGCGCGGTACAGGTCGCTGTCGGGGTTGACCATCTCCGGCTCCACCCACAGGCCGAACCGCATGCCCAGCTCGTGTACCCGGTCGATCAGCGGCCCGAGCCCCTGCGGGAACCGCTCGGGGTTCGCGTGCCAGTCGCCGAGCCCGGCCGCGTCGTGCGTACGCCCGCCGAACCAGCCGTCGTCGACCACGAACAGCTCGACGCCCAGCAGGGCCGCCTTCTCGGCGAGCCGGATCTGACCCTCCAGCGAGACGTCGAAACCGGTGGCCTCCCACGAGTTGTAGAGCACGGGCCGGGTCTCGCCGGCGTACGGCAGGACGTGCCGCAGCTGGTGGTCGTGCCAGGCGCGGCTGGCGGCGCCGAAGCCGCCCTCGCTGTACAGGCCGGAGCACACCGGGGTGACCAGGTCCTCGCCGCCGCCCAGCTCGTACGTCACCGGGTCGTGCCCGAATCCCGCCGACAGCGTCACCCGCTCGCCGGGCAGCCGCTGCGCGGTGAGCCGCCAGGTGCCGCTCCAGGCCAGCGCGCAGGACCAGACCGCGCCGTGCTCCTCGCCCGCCGTGCCGTCGTCGATCATCGCCCACGGGTTGGCCTGGTGGCTGGTCACGCCCCTGCGGCTGGTCAGCGTGGTCTCGCCGTAGGCGAGCTCGGCGCGGTGCAGGCGGGTCTCGGCCGACCACTGGCCGCGTACGGAGCTCAGCCGGTAGCCGGCCAGCCGGGGCAGCACCCAGGTGGCGGAGTCGGCGCGGGCCACCGTGACCGGCTCGCCCGCGTTGCGCAGGACCAGGTGACGGTCGATCACGTCGCTGTCGCCGTACGTCCGGTAATGGCACTCGACGGTCAGCGGGTAGTGGCGGTCGGCGAACTCCAGCACCAGCTCCCGATCGGTACGGCGTTCGCCGGCGAAGCACAGGTCCAGGTCGCGCGTGCCGTCGGCGAAGCGCACCTGCAGCCCCGCCTGCCCGTACCGCAGCCCGCCGGCCGCGGCCAGGTCCAGCACGCCGTCGGCCGGGTCCTCCATCGAACGGCGCTCCGGCGGCGGCAGCCGGAGCAGGGACACGGCCTGCTCGTGGGTGAGCGGCGGCCCCCAGTGCAGGGTCCTGAGCAGGCCGGCCTCGTCCAGATGCAGGACGTAACAGGAGGACGGCCCTGACAGGATCCACAGACGGTGGCCGGGGTCGTGAACGATCATGGTTTCCTTCGGTCGGTCACGCGGGGGAGCGCGGCGCGGGGCCGCTGCTCTCCCTGACGATGAGTTCGGGCTCGCTCCAGGCGGGGACGGCCGGGGCCGCCTCCGGGTCGAGCCTGCGGTGCAGCACACCGAAGCAGGCCCGGCCGAGACCTTCGAAGTCCAGCCGGACCGTGGTGAGCGCGGGGTTGAGGAAGGCGGCGGGCGGCGAGTCGTCGAAGCCGACCACGCTGAGGTCGCCGGGGATGGTCCGGCCGGCCTCGCGGGCGGCCCGCATCACGCCCAGCGCCAGGTCGTCGTTGCCGCACAGGATGGCGGTGACCGAGGGGTCGGCCACCAGGTCGCGGACGGCCAGGTAGCCCGAGCGCGGGCTCCACCCGCCCCGCACCGGCTCGGGCACCGGCCCTCCCACGGCGCGCAGGGCGTCCATCCAGCCTTGGGTGCGCTGCGGCAGGTCGGTGGTGGAGGAGGGGATGGCCAGGTAGTGCACGGTGCGGTGGCCGAGGCCCAGCAGGTAGCGGGTGGCGTGCGCGGCGGCGGCCCGGTCGTCCAGCCAGACCTGCCAGGAGTCGTGGGCCTCGGCGTCGGGACGGCGTTCCACGGCCGCCGCCACCGGGACGTCCGGCGGCAGCGCCCGCAGCGCCCGCACCCCGGCGTCGTCGAAGGCGATCACCATGACCGCCTCGCCCGGCCGGTTGAGCCGTTCGGCCACGTCCCCTTGGGCGGAGCCGGGTTCGAGCACGCTGATCCCGACCGAGAAGCCGGCCGTCCTGGCCGCCTCCTCCATGCCGCGCAGCGTGGCGGCCGCGCCGTACAGGGCGGTGTCGGAGGTGAGCACGGTGACCGAGCGCACCGGCCCTCCGGCCAGCACGCGGGCCAGCTTGTTGGGCCGGTAGCCCATCTCCTCGATGACCTGGAGCACCTTGGCCCGGGTCTCCTCGCTGACCCGGGCCTTCCCGTTGATCACGCGCGAGACGGTCTGCTGGGAGACACCGGCCACCCGGGCGACGTCCCAGATGCTCGCGGACCGGGTACGGGGTGTGTCCTGGCCGGGCGTGTGACCGGTAACTTCCATGGGCGGACCTTACTTGATGGCGGCGTTGGCCTCGTCGTTGATCTTAGTCGCGGCCTCCTGCGGCGACAGCTGCCCCAGCCAGACCTGGTTGAAGACGTCGAGGGCCTTGACGTTGTAGGTGTCGGCCGCCGTGGTCAGGGGGTAGCCCATGGTCGTGCCTTCGGCGGCCTTCTTGAACCCGGTGACGTCCACGTCCTTGGCCTTCCACGCCTCGGCGAAGGTGTCGTTGAGCGCGGGGATGCCCGGCCAGACGGCTCCGGCCTGCGCCACGGCCTTCTGGTGCTGCTCGGAGGTCAGCCACTTGACCAGCTCCCACGCCTCCTTGGGGTGCGCGGTGCCGGCGTAGACCGCCTCGGTCAGGCCGTTGTAGACGCTGCCCTTGCCCACGGGGCCCGCCGGGAGGTCGGCGACGCCGAAGCCGCCGTCCGGCAGCGCCGTGTCGAAGGCCCGTAACATCCAGCTGCCGTCCATGGCGGTCGCCGCCTCGCCGCGGCCGACCACCTGGTCGAGCGAGGGGCCGTTGGGCGGGTTGGTGACCGTGGCCGGGACCGCGACGTGGTACTTCAGCCGCAGGTCCTGGACGAACTGGATGGCCTGGACGCAGGCCGGCTGGTCGATCGTCCATTTGCCCCAGGGCCGGTCCTGGAGCGCGCAGCCGTTCTGCAGGGCGAAGTTCCACCAGTCCTGCTGGCCGGTCGGCGCCTGCATCGCCAGCCCGTACCGCTTGATCTTCTTGGGGTCGAAGCCGGGCTCGTCGGCGCGTCTGCCGTTCTCGTCGACGGTCAGTTTCCGCAGGGCCTTGACGAACGTGCCGCCGTCTGCGGGGTTCCAGGTGAGGCCGCTGAGGTCGGCGGGCGCCAGGCCGGCCTCCTTCAGCGCCTTGGTGCTGTAGAACAGGCCGATCGTGTCCCAGTCCTTGGGCAGGCCGTACACCTTGCCGTCCACCTTCCAGCCCTCGGCGAGCTTGGGGTCGTAGACGGAGGTGTCCACCTTGTCCCGCGCGATGAGCGGCGCGAGGTCGGTGAGCACGCCCTCCTTGCTGAACTTGGGGAAGTAGGAGACGTGGTCCCAGAACACGTCGGGGGCCGAGCGGCCGGCGAGCTGCGTCTGCAGCTTGCTCCAGTAGTCGTTCCAGTTGTTCAGCTCGATCCGCACCCGGATGTTCGGGTGTGCCTTCATGAACTCGCCGAGCGACTTCTCGATCGGCGGCTTCTGCACCTCGTCCCACATGGCGTACCGGAGGGTGACGGGGCCGGCCTGCTCGCCGCTCCCGCCGCTTCCGCTGCCGCACGCGGCCAGGGACAGCACGGTCGCCGACACGGCAATGGCTAGGCTGATTTTTCTGGACATATGCGCATGTCCTTCTCTCTTCGGGGGGTGGTTACTTCAGTCCGGTCAGGGCGATCGAGCGGACGATGTGCCGCTGGAACAGCAGGAAGATCACGATGAGCGGCAGCAGCGCCATCGCGGACGCCGCCAGGATGAGGTGGTACTGGGAGGAGTACTGGCCCTTCAGCGCCGAGATGCCCAGCGTGACGACCCGGGTGGCGTCGCCGTTGGTGATGATCAGCGGCCACAGCAGCGTGTTCCACGTGGTGATGAACGTGATCGTGGCGAGCGTCGCCAGGATCGGCCGGCTCAGCGGGAGCATGATCCGCACGAGCACGGTCCAGGTGCCCGCGCCGTCGATGTGCGCGGCCGACTCCAGGTCCTTGGGGATGGTGCGGAAATACTGCCGGACCAGGAAGATCCCGTACGGGGTGCCGAACGCCGTCGGCAGGATCAGCCCGAGATAGGTGTCGATCAGCCCCATCTCCCGCATGATGAGGAAGAGCGGGACCAGCGTGACGATCTGCGGCACCATCATGGTCGCCAGGTAGCCCCAGAACAGCGCGTCCCTGCCGGGGAACGACATCCGCCCGAAGGCGTAGGCGGCCATCGTGCTGAAGACGACCTGGCCCGCCGTGACGCCACCCGCGTAGACGAGCGAGTTCAGCAGGAAATGGGCCAGGTCGTACTCCGCCCATACCTGGGCGAAGTTCTCGAACGTCACCGGCAGCGCGGGCGACCACGCGCGGGTGGTGAGCACCTGGGCGGGCTCCTTGAGCGCCGAGTTCAGCGTCATCAGGTACGGCGCCACCGACACCGCGGCGCCGGCGAACAGCGCGAGGTAGAGCGCGATCCTCTTCATCGGGGTCCTCAGGAGAAGTCGTAGACGGTGCGCTTGCGGAAGTAGAGGAACTGCGCCGCGGTGACCAGCAGGATCAGCCCGAACAGCACCATCGCCAGCGCGGAGGCGTAGCCGGACCGGAAGAGCTGGAACCCCTGCTGGTAGATGTGGAAGTTGAGCACGTCCGTGGCGCCGCCGGGCCCGCCCTGGGTCATCACGAAGACCGTGTCGAAGATCTGGAACGAGCCGATCGTGTTCGTGACCAGCACGAAGAACAGCGACGGCCGCAGCAGCGGCAGGGTGATCGTGAAGAACCGCTGCACCGGCGTGGTGCCGTCGATCGCCGCGGCCTCGTACAGCGGATGGGGGATCGCCTGCAGTCCGGCCAGCAGGATCAGCATCGTGTAGCCGGTGTACTGCCAGACGTTCACCGAGGCGATCACCGGCATCGCCCAGGCCGGGTCGGTCAGCCAGTTCGGGCCGTCGACGCCGGCCAGGGCCAGCAGCTGGTTGACGGCGCCGTACCTGGGGTCGAACACCCAGGACCAGATGACGCCCAGGGCCACCGGCATGGCCATCCACGGCAGCACGAAGATCACCCGCAGCGCCTTGCCGCCGCGCATCCGCCGGTTCAGCGCGAGCGCCAGCAGCAGGGCCAGCACGGTCTGCGCCGGGATGTTGAGCAGCACGTAGTAGACCGTGTTGCGCACCGCCCGCCAGACCTCGGGGTCGGCCGCCAGCTCGTGGTAGTTGTCGAGGCCGACGAACGTGGGCGCGCCCATCAGGTTCCAGTCGAACAGGCTCAGCGCCGCCACACCGAAGATGGGGGCCACCAGGAACAGCAGGAAACCGGTCAGGCTCGGGGCCAGCAGGGCGTACGCCTCGGCGACGGCGCGTACCCGGGGGGCGAACGGGCGGGGCGCGCGCCGCCGCCCTCTCGCGGCGCCGCCGCGCAGGGGGATGTTATCGATCACATTCATGCTCCGTGAACTGCCGGACGTCGAGACAAGCGGCGAGTGCTTTCGGTGGACAAGAAGGGTTAAGGGCCCGGTCGAAGGCGATGAGGAAGAGAGTTACCGATAACATCGCCAGCGTCAAGGGCTCAGCCGTCCGTGGTCCTCGCCGACCGGCTCGCGGGATCGGTAAGCCTCGTTTCCTCCATGTCACGATCCGGTATCGCCCGGATGTCCCGCTCTTGACGGTGGCCGGGAGGTGGGACACAGTCATGCCACATCGTTGAACCGGTTCGCCGGATCCGAGAGAGCGCCGGCGGACGTCCGGCGTGGTTCTCCCTGTTCGAGTGCCACTCCCGGGTCCTCGCGCGGCCGGTTCGACGATGACGGAAAATCGTGACGTGATCGTCGAACCGGTTCGACGGGTCGAGAGGGTGAGCATGGCGACGATCGGGGACGTGGCCCGGGAAGCCGGGGTGAGCCGCAGCACGGCGTCGTACGCGCTGTCGGGCAAGCGGCCCATCTCCGACGAGGTCCGGCAGCGGGTGCTGGCGGCGGCCGAGGCCCTCGCCTACACGCCGAACGCGGGCGCCCGCGCGCTGGCCACGTCCCAGACCATGGTGCTCGGCCTGCTCGCGCAGTTCCACGAGGACGAGTTCGCCCCGGCCATGATGCAGTACATCCTGGGGGTCACCGACACCGCCCGCGACCTGGGCTACGACACCCTCCTGGTCACCGAGGCCGACGGCGCGAGAGCGCTGCGCCGGATCACCGACTCGCGCATGGTCGACGGCGTCGTCCTGATGAACATCGCGGAGGAGGACGCCCGGCTGCCCATCCTGCGGGCCGCCCCCCAGCCGGGCGCGCTGGTCGGCCTGCCCGGCGACTGCTCGGGGCTCGACGTCTTCGACCTCGACTTCGAGGAGGCCGGCCGGGTCATGGTGGACCACCTCCACCGGCTCGGCCACCGCGAGCTCATCCTCGTCTCGCAGCCCGAGCACGTGGTCGAACGCGGCGGCGCGTACGTGTGGCGCCTGCGCGACGCCGCGCTCGAACGGGCCCGCAAGCTCGGCGTCACCCTGCACGCCGTCTACGGCGAGTCCCGGCAGCCGGCCGTCGGACGGCTGCTCGACGGCCTGCTCGACGCCCACCCGGCGGCGACCGGCCTGCTGATCAACAACGAGGCGGTGGCGGCGGCGCTGCCGTCGGTCACCTACCGGCGCGGCCTGCGGGTGCCCGAGGACCTGTCGGTCATCGGGCGCTACTCCGCCGAGTTCGCCGCGACCTTCTCCCTGCCCTACTCCTTCATCGAGAGCGCGCCCGACCGCCTCGGCTCGATGGCGGTACGCCAGCTCGTCCGCCGGGTGGAGTCCCCGGCGGCCCGGGGCGAGCCGTTCGTGGTGCGCTTCATCTCGCCCGAGCTGGTCTCGCTCGCGAGCACCGCACCCCCGCGCCCGGCCGCCTCCTGAGGCCGGGCCCCAGCCCGCAAACCGTTCGACGACGCTCGATGTGAGCGCTAACACTGGAGATGTGGAATGACCCGTTCGTCGCTCCCCGCACGGGCGGCGGTCTTCGGAACCGCCGCTCTGGCCCTGTCCGCCCTGGCCGCCTGCGCGTCCACGCCCGAGGCCGGCGGCGGCGCCACGGCGGCCGCCGGCGCCTACACGTGGTGGGACCCGTACCCGCAGCACGACGCGGGCTCCGCGTGGGCCAAGCGGGTCGACGCCTGCGCCAAGCAGGCCGGCGTCACCGTCGAGCGCACCGCGTACGACACCACCGCGCTGACCAACCAGGCCCTGCTGGCCGGGCAGGAGGGCAACGCCCCCGACGTCATCCTCCTGGACAACCCCGCCGTCTCGACCCTCGCGGACGCGGGCATGCTGACCACGATGGCCGACTTCGGCCTTGATGTGAACCGGTTCGACAAGAACCTCGTCGCCGCCGGCGAGCTCGACGGCAAGACCTACGGCATCCCCATCGGCGCGAACACCCTCGCGCTCTACTACAACAAGGACATCCTCGACACGGCCGGCGTCGACCCCGCCTCGATCAAGGACTGGGCCACGCTCGACGCGGCGCTGAAGAAGGTCAAGGCCGCGGGCAAGAAGCCGATCACGTTCGCCGGCATCGGCACCGAGGAGGGCTCGTTCCAGTTCCTGCCGTGGTTCTGGGGCGCGGGCGCGCAGCTCACCCAGCTCGACTCGGCGCAGGCCGTGCAGGCGCTGGAGCTGTGGAACTCCTGGGTCAAGGACGGCCTCGCGCCCAACTCGGTGCTCAGCAACTCCCAGAACACCACCTGGGAGGAGTTCCTGACCGGCCAGTTCGCCTTCGCCGAGAACGGCACCTGGCAGGTCAACAGCGCCGCCAAGGCGGGCTTCCCGACGGGCGTCGTGCAGATCCCGGCCAAGGACGGCGGCGCCGCGCCCACCCCGACGGGCGGCGAGTTCATCACCGTCCCGGTGCAGAAGGACACCAAGCGGTACGACGCCACCAAGAAGATCCTCGAATGCATGACCACCCCCGACGGCCTGGTCGAAACCGGTACGACGTTCGCCTACTACATCCCGTCCACCGCCGAGGGGCAGCAGGCGATCCTGGCCAAGGAGCCGAGCCTGAAGCCGTGGGTCGAGGCCGTC
The DNA here is from genome assembly GCA_013362835.1 of Nonomuraea sp. Next base: position 12,787 of record JABFVJ010000507.1, read on the forward strand.
CAGTCGGCCAAGGGCCGGACCAGCGACAACCTCGGCACCGCGTACCCGAAGATCTCCGAGGCGCTGTGGACCGGGGTGCAGAAGGCGCTGAGCGGCGCCGCTTCGCCGGCCGACGCGCTGAAGGCGGCGCAGGCCCAGGCCAAGCAGGCCGTCGGCGGCTGAGCCGGAACCGCTGATGACCTCACCCCGTAACGGCATGGTCGCCACGCTCGCGAAGCCGGCGGCGGGCAGGACCGCCACCGGCCACCGGCGCCCGGCCGGGCAGCGCGCCCGGCGGTGGACGGCCCTGGCCTTCCTCGCGCCCCTGATCGTCTACCTGGCCGTCTTCTACGCCTACCCGCTCTACCGCAACATCGAGCTCAGCGTGCACGACTACACGCCGCGCGCGTTCGTGCAGGGCAACCCGGAGTTCACCGGGCTGAAGAACTACCTGGACATCGTCTCCGACGACGCGTTCGTGTCGGCCCTGGGCCACACCGCGCTGTTCACGCTGGTGTCCATCGCCTTCCAGTACGCGATCGGCCTGGCGCTCGCGGTCTTCTTCCACCGGAGCTTCCGGCTGAGCGCGGTGCTGCGGGCGATGTTCCTCGTGCCGTGGCTGCTGCCGCTGATCGTCTCGGCCTCCACCTGGTCGTGGATGCTCAACAGCGACAACGGCATCGTGAACGCGTTCCTCGGGGCGTTCGGGATCGGCCAGATCAACTGGCTCACCTCGCCCGGCACGTCGCTGCTCGCGGTCACGGTCGCCAACATCTGGCTGGGCATCCCGTTCAACCTGGTGATCCTCTACGCCGGCCTGCAGAACATCTCGCCCGACCTGTACGAGGCCGCCGGCCTGGACGGCGCGAACGCCTGGCAGCGGTTCCGGCGCATCACGTTCCCGCTGCTGCGCCCGGTGTCGGCGATCACGCTGCTGCTCGGCCTGATCTACACGCTCAAGGTCGTCGACATCATCTGGATCATGACGAGGGGCGGGCCGGCCGACGCCTCCACGACCCTCGCGATCTGGTCGTACCGGGAGGCGTTCGGCACCGGGCAGCCCGACTTCTCGCCGGCGGCGGCGGTCGGCAACCTGCTGATCGTCATCGCGTTCGCCGCCGGGCTGCTGCACGTGCGCCTGCAGAAGGAGACCGCATGAGAGCGTGGAAGACCGCGGCGGGCGTCGTCCTGGTGGGCGTGATGCTCTTCCCGGTCTACTGGATGGTCAACGTCTCGCTCACGCGGACGGGCGACATGCGGGCCGACCCGCCCCACTGGTTCCCGTGGGACCCCACGTTCGAGGGGTACGCCTCGGCGTTCGGCCAGCAGCTGCCCGCCCTGGCGACCAGCCTGTTCATCGGCCTCGCGACGGTGGCGCTCACCCTGGTCGTGGCGCTGCCCGCCGGCTACGCGCTGGCCAAGCTGCGCCCGCGCGGGACCCGCGTCATCGACTTCCTGCTGCTGGTCGCGCAGATGATCCCCGCGGTCGTCATGGCCATGGGCTTCTACGCGATCTACATCAGGCTCGGCATGCTGAACACGGTCTGGGGCCTGGTCGTCGCCGACTCGACGCTGGCCGTGCCGTTCGCGGTGCTGCTGTTCCGCGCGTTCATGGCGAGCATCCCGAGGGAGCTCATGTCGGCGGCCGAGATCGACGGCGCGGGCACGTGGCGGACGTTCCGCTCGATCATCCTGCCGCTCAGCAGGAACTCCGTGATCACCGTGTCGCTCTTCTCGTTCCTGTGGGCGTGGTCGGACTTCATCTTCGCCTCCACCCTCAACCGCAACAGCGACACGATCCCGATCACCCTCGGCATCTTCCGCTACATCGGCAACAACACCACCCAATGGAACTCGATCATGGCGACCGCCGTGATCGCCTCCGTCCCCGCCGCGTTCCTCCTGGTCCTCGCGCAGCGCTACATCGCCGCCGGGGTCACCGCGGGCGCGGTGAAGGACTGAACGTCATTCCTCGAAAGGTTCACGACATGATCGAAGGCCCACCCGTGCCCGTGCTCCCGACCCGCGGACCGGTACGTCCCCTCGGGCTCGCGCAGGTCACCATCACGGGCGGGTTCTGGGGCGGACGCCAGGCCGTGAACGCCGCGGCGACCCTGGCCCACTGCGAGACCTGGATGGAACGCCTGGGCTGGCTGGCCAACTTCGACCGCGTCGCCGACGGCACGACCGCGCCCGACCGGCCCGGCTGGCCGTTCTCCGACTCCGAGGTCTACAAGCTGCTTGAGGCCCTGGCCTGGGAGAGCTTCCGTACGGGCGACGCGGAGGCGGAGAGCGCGATCAAGCGGCTCACCGTACGGATCGCCCGCGCCCAGGACCCCGACGGCTACCTCAACACCTGCTTCGGGCACGGCGAGCAGCCGCCCCGCTACGGCGACCTGGAACAGGGCCACGAGCTCTACAACACCGGCCACCTGCTCCAGGCCGCCGTAGCCCGCCTGCGCACGCACGGCGAGGACGACCTCGTACGCGTCGCCCGCCGGGCCGCCGACCACGTCTGCCGCACCTTCGGCCCCGGCGGCCGGGCCGGGATCTGCGGGCACCCCGAGATCGAGGTCGGCCTGGCCGAGTTCGGCCGCGCCCTGGGCGAGGAGCGCTACGTCGAGCAGGCCCGCCTGTTCCTCGACCGCCGAGGCCACGGCACGCTCAAGGACATCCCGCTGGGCCGCGCCTACTTCCAGGACGACATCCCCGTCCGGCAGGCCGACGTCTGGCGCGGCCACGCCGTCCGCGCGCTCTACCTCAGCGCCGCGGCCGTGGACGTCGCCGTCGAGCGCGGGGACGACGAGCTGCTGCGCGCGGTGGAGCGGCAGTGGGAACGCACGGTCGCCCGCCGCACGTACATCACCGGCGGGATGGGCTCGCGCCACCAGGACGAGGGCTTCGGCGAGGACTGGGAGCTGCCGCCGGACCGGGCCTACTGCGAGACGTGCGCCGGGGTCGGCTCGATCATGGTCTCCTGGCGGCTGCACCTCGCCACCGGCGACGCCCGCTACACCGACCTGATCGAGCGCACGCTCTACAACGTCATCGCCGCGTCCCCGGCCACCGACGGCCGGGCGTTCTTCTACGCCAACCCGCTCCACCAGCGCACGCCGGGCAGGCCCACGGACGGCTCCGAGGTCAGCCCGCGCGCGGAGTCGGGCGTCAGGGCCGCCTGGTTCGACGTCTCCTGCTGCCCGACCAACGTCGCCAGGACGCTGGCCGGCCTGGAGGCGTACGTGGCCACGATCGACGACGACGGCCTCCAGATCCACCAGTACGCCCCCTGCGTCATCGCCGCCGCCCTGCCCGACGGCCGCCGGGTGGCCGCCGAGGTCGAGACCGCCTACCCGGCGAGCGGGACCGTCCGCGTCCTGATCACCGAGGACGCCGCCGCCCCCTGGACCCTCTCGCTGCGGGTTCCCGCCTGGGCGGAGGGGGCCACGCTCACCGAGGGCGGCCGTACGCGCCCGGCCGCGCCCGGCACCGCGACGGTACGGCGGGCGTTCCGCGCGGGTGACGTCGTCACGCTCGAACTCCCCGTGGAGCCGCGTTTCACCTGGCCCGATCCGCGTATCGACGCCGTGCGCGGGTGCGTCGCGGTCGAACGCGGCCCGGAGGTCCTGTGCGCCGAGTCCGGCGACCTGCCCGATCCGGGCCTGCTGGACGCCCTGGTGATCGACGCGCGTACCGGACCGGAGGCCGACGCGGACGGCGCGCGGGTCCTCGGCCGTTCCCCGGCGCGGGCCGCCGACGGCTGGCCGTACGCCGCCGCGCGTCCGGGCGTCCCGGAGGAGGGCGGCTTCGACGTGCCGCTGCGGCCTTACCACTCGTGGGCGCGGCGCGGGCCGTCGAGCATGCGCGTCTGGCTGCCCGCGTCCTCATGACCCGGCCGGTGTCCCGCCCGGGACACCGGCCGCCACCCAGGACCGACTGTCATCGGGGGCCCGGTCCGATCAGCACAAGGAGGCAGAACGATGCGCAGATCCCGGGCCTCGGCCCTCGCCGTGGTGGCGATCACCGCGGCCGCGACCCTGATGACCGCCGCGCCCCCGGCGGCGGCGGCCGGCGCGACGCTGACCGTCGACGTCGCCCGGCCGTTCCGGCCGGTCACCCACGTCGCCGCCGGCGGCCTGTACGGGCTGGCCGAGAACTCCCGCCCCGCCGACTCCACCCTGTTACCCCTCAAGGTGAACTCGCTGACCCAGCCCGCCCCCGGCGTCGGCCAGAAGCCCAACGGCCAGCCGCCCGGCGGCGACTCGCTGCTGGTCGCCCCGCAGGCCACCCGCGTCGGGGCGGGGGAGTTCATCCGCATGCCCGACATCTACCCCGACTTCCCCTACCGGTGGGTGAGCTGGAACGACTGGCTGGCCAAGGTCTCCACCATGGTCAACGCCCGCCTGTCGGCGACGACGGTCAGCAACGTGATCGGCTGGGAGCTCTGGAACGAGCCCGACTGGACCTGGAACACCGCCGCCGCGGGCAGCTTCAACGACGGCTGGACCCGTACGTTCCGCGCCGTCCGCGCCCTCGACGCGCAGACCCCGATCGTCGGCCCGAGCACCGCCGTCTACAACCGGTCCTGGATGCAGTCGTTCCTCACCAACGCCAGGAACACCGGCACCCTGCCCGACATCATCTGCTGGCACGAGCTGGAGAACCCCGGCAGGATCGCCGCCGACATCGCCGACTACCGCAACCTGGAGTCCTCGCTCGGCATCAGCCCGCGCCGCCTGTCCGTCAACGAGTACGCCGCCCCCGCCGAGGTCGACGTCCCCGGCCGGATCGTGAGCTACGTCGCCGAGTTCGAGCGGGCCGGCGTCGAGTCCGCCCACCGCGCCTTCTGGTACGAGTACGGCACCATGAACGGCCTGGTCACCGGCAACACCCAGCCGACCGGCACCTGGTGGCTGTACAAGTGGTACGGCGACATGGCCGGTGACATGGTCACCACCACCTCGACCACCACGACCGGCCTGGACGGCTTCGCCTCCTACGACGGCACCCGCAAGATCGTCAACGTGGTGTTCGGCGACGACTCGGGCACCAACACGGTCAACCTGACCGGCCTCGGCGCGCTCGGCTCCAGCGTCCGCGTCACGCTGCTGTCCACCCCGTCCAGCGGCCGCTTCACCGCCGTGAACGCGCCTGCCACGATCTCCACGTCCACCCGGACCGTCAGCGGCGGCCGGCTCAGCGTCTCCGTGCCGGGCATGACCGCGACCAGCGCGTACCGGCTCGTCGTCGAACCCGCCTCGGGCGTGCCCGCCTACCAGCAGCGTTACGAGGCCGAGAACGCCTCGGTGTTCCGCGCCCAGCGGCTGACGGCGGCGAGCGCGTCCGGCGGCGGCTACGTCGGCCGCATCGACAACTCCGGCACGCCGCGTACCGACAGCTACGTGGACTTCGTCGTCGACGTGCCGGCGGCGCGGGCGTACACGATGACGATCGGCTACGCCAACGGCACCGGGGCCACCGCCACCCAGGGCCTGGCCTACAACGGCGGCGCCTGGAGCACGGTCAGCTACCCGCCGACCGCCGGGTGGGGCCAGTTCGGCGCGACGGTCGGCACGAGCGTCACGCTCAGGGCGGGCTACAACGTGATCCGCCTGGCCAAGGGATCGCCGTACTTCGCCGGCGGCACCGGCTACGCCGAACTGGACTACATCCAGCTCACCTGATCGACCGCCCGGCCGTCCCCTCCACTCCGATCAGCTCTATCATTTGAAGCAGCTTCGATCATCTACGATCGATGCGGCAGAGCGTCGGCTTGGAGGGGTATGGCGAACACGGTGGCCGGGCCGCTGATCTCCGCGTGGAAGACCGGGGCCGAGCCGGAGGCGCTGGCCCGCGTCCTCCTGCCGCCCGGCGGGGCGCTGCCCGTTCCTCCCGCGGGGGCGGAGGTCTGGGAGCGGCATCGCCGGGGCGAGGCGCTGCTGACCGTACGCGAGCAGGCCGAGGCCGAGGCGGGCACCCCCTGGCCCCAGCCGCT